>CAZEKN010000357.1:0-2948 GCA_964512755.1 uncultured Desulfatibacillum sp.
CCGGGTCTATCAGGGGTCGCTGTCCAAGGGTGACACCATCGTTAATGTGCGCACCGGCAAGAAAATTAAGGTGGGGCGGGTGGTGCGCATGCATTCGAATCAGATGGAGGAGATCGAAGCCATCCCGGCCGGCTATATCGGCGCGCTTTTCGGCATCGACTGCGCCTCGGGCGACACCTTCGTCAAACCCGGTCTGAGCCTGACCATGACGTCCATGTATGTGCCCAACCCAGTCATTTCGCTGATGATCCACCCCAAGGATCACAAATCGGAGATCAATCTGTCCAAGGCGCTCAACCGCTTTACGAAAGAGGACCCCACGTTCAAGACCCATGTCAACCCGGAAACGGGCGAGACCATTATTTCGGGCATGGGCGAGCTGCACCTGGACGTCTACATCGAACGCATGCAGCGCGAGTATGGCGCCGAGGTCACGGCCGGCGCCCCGCGCGTCGCCTATCGCGAGACCATCACCCAGCGGGCCGAATTCGATTACACCCATAAGAAGCAAACCGGCGGCGCCGGCCAATACGGCCGGATCGCCGGCTGGCTCGAACCCCTGCTCGACAAGGACTTCGAATTCGACAATCAGGTGGTGGGAGGCTCCATCCCGACCCAGTATATACCGGCCTGCGAGAAAGGCTTCCGCAACTGCCTGGCCAAGGGTCCGAAAATGGAGTTCCCGGTGACCGGCGTGAAGGTCGTCATCAACGACGGGGCCAGCCACGCCGTGGATTCATCGGACATGGCCTTTCAGGCGGCTGCGCGCGGCGCCTTCCAACAGGGCTATTTCAAAGCCAAGCCCGTCGTTCAGGAACCGATTATGAAGGTCGTGGTCGAGACCCCGACTGCGTTCCAGGGCCCGGTCATGGGATCGCTCAACCAACGGCGCGGCATGATCGTCGGCGCCCAGGACGAAGGGGTGCTGTGCGTCATTGAATCGCAGGTGCCGTTGGCCGAGATGTTCGGCTATTCAACGATTCTGCGCTCCCTGACTCAGGGGCAGGCGCAGTTCACGATGGAGTTTCTGACTTATAAGACCGTTCCGCAATCGATTGCTGACGAGTTGGAAAAAAAGGCCGCGGAGCAGAAGAAAAAGGTGGCCTGATCGCGCCACGGCGGTTTGGAAACGGTTGAGCCATGTTGTCCGCAGCGCGAACATCCGCCGCCGAGGCTCTCAGAAGCTCGACGGCGCTGATCTTGATGAAGGAAAGGGGTATGGTCATGCTGAAAAACGAGCTCATCATGCGCAACCCGATGCAGCATTTGAGCGGCCAATCGGCGGATATTCTCACCGACGGCCAGTTCGGCGGCGTGCTGGCGCGCGCAGGCGTCGGCAAGACCGCGCTCATGGTGCAGATTGCCTTGAATTCCATGCTGCACGAACGCAATGTCATGCACGTCAGCCTCAACCAGCCGGTCAATAAGACCAACCTATGGTACCGTGAAGTGTTCGGGCACGTGGCCCGCCAGGCAGGGGTGGCACAACCCGAGGCGCTGTGGGAATCGCTGCTGCTGCATCGCTTCATCATGACCTTCCGGACCGAAGGCTTTAGCGTCCCCAAAATGGAAGAACGCTTGACGGATCTCGTAGAGCAGCGCATTTTCGTGCCGCAGCTGCTGATTGTCGACGGCCTGTCTTTCGACGAGCCGGTTCGCGATTCGCTGTCCGAGCTGAAACACTACGCGCGGCTTCATGCCATCCGAGTTTGGTTCACGATCCGGACCCACCGGCACGAGGATCCGGGGCCGGGCGGTTGGGCCAGGCAGCTCGCCGATGTCGAAGATCTCTTCGAAGTGGCGATCCAACTGGTGCCGGTCGGAGAAGAAATTCATGTAAAAGCGTTGAAAGGGTTGACGCCGACCGCCGCGCACCTGGTCCTGGATCCCACCACCATGCTGGTCAAGGAGCGGGGCGTCTAACACCGGCCGATGGGATTCGTTCCGGGCAGGACATCGGCATGACAGCCAACCGTCATCTTCTGAAACTGTTCATCGGCCTTGCCGTCGGCGCCGGGTTTTTCTACCTGGCCGTGCGCGGCATCAACACCGAGCAGACGCTGGCCGCATTCGCCCAGGCCGACTACGGGTTGGTCGGGTGGTCCGCCGTCGTCATGATGACGGCCCATCTCCTGCGGGCCATGCGCTGGCGGCTCTTGCTGGCGCCCGTAAAATTGCTTCGCACCCGCAGCCTTTTTTCGGCCCTGCTGATCGGCTACGCCGCCAACAGCTTCGTACCGGCCCACCTGGGAGAATTCCTGCGCGCATTTGTAATCGGCAAAAAGCACCACATCTCAGCCAGCGCGGCTCTGGGCTCGATCGTGGTCGAACGCATCGTGGATGTGGTTTCCCTGATCGCGGTCATGGCCCTGGTCTTGATCGTACATCCCTTTCCGGATTGGGTGACCACTAGCGGCGCCATCATGTTGGCCGGAGCGCTGCTGCTCAGTGCCATGCTGATCGCCTGCAAGCGCTACGAGGGACACACCGTCGCCTTCGTTCGCGCCATCATCAAGCCCCTTCCCGACGGCATCGGCCGGCGGTTGGAAGCACTGGCTGTCAATTTCCTCGGCGGGATCGTGCCGTTGAAAACGCCTGCCCACTACGCGGCCGCGAGCGTTCTCTCCGTCGCCATCTGGCTCTGCTATGCGGCCGTCTACTACATCTGCCTGGCGGCGTTCAACCTGGTGGCTGCCTACCACCTGGCATGGTATGTCGGGCTGGTGGTCCTCGTGTTCACGACCATCAGCGTCGTCATCCCTTCGACCCCCGGCTATGTGGGAACCTTCCATTACCTTTGCCAGGTTGCGCTGGTCCTGTTCGGCGTCTCGGCGTCGGAGGCACTGTCGTATGCCGTCATCGCTCATCTCGTCGGCGTGGTTCCGGTCTCTGTGGCCGGACTGGTCTGCGCACACTACGAAGGGGTCGCCATTTACCGCACCGGCGAT
>CAZEKN010000358.1:0-2920 GCA_964512755.1 uncultured Desulfatibacillum sp.
CGTAAATAGTCCAATCTCTGCGTTGCGCTTCATCTCGCTGCCGCTGCGGCGTACGCCAAGTACGCCTCGCGGCACGAGATTCGCGCGGCTTGATCTTGGCCTCTTTACGAAGCCATCTTCTTTGATTCGCGAAGCCATCCAAGCAGACCGCTTTCCGACAGACCCTCCATCATTCCCAGTAGCGGAAGAAGTGGTGCACCGGGCCGTGGCCGTTTCCCAGCCGATAGGCGGCTCCGGCCCGCAGGGCGGCAGTGATGTATATCTTGGCCTGGCGCACCGCGGCTTCCAGATCTTCACCCTTGGCCAAGTGCGCGGCGATGGCCGAGGACAGGGTGCAGCCGGTGCCGTGGGTGTTGCGGCTGGCGATGCGTTCGGCCGGAAACCTCACCCAGCGGTTTTCGCGGCAGAGATAGAGCAGGTCGCTGCTGTCGACCTCCGCCAGGTGGCCGCCCTTCAGCAGGACCGCTTCGCTTCCATAGCGCGCCAGGTCCAGGCCGGCCGCTTCCATGTCGGCCGGGCCGGTGATGCGGCGGCCGGCCAGCACCTCGGCTTCGGGCACGTTGGGGGTGACGACTTCCGCCAGCGGCATCAGGTATTCCCGGATGGCGCCGACCGCATCGTCTTCGAGCAGCCGGTCCCCGCTCTGCGCCACCATCACCGGATCCAGCACGATGCGGCGGGCATGGTACTTGCGCAGCTGCTCGGCCACCACGCGAATCAGCTGGGCGGAGTAGAGCATGCCGATCTTGACCGCGTCCGCGCCGATGTCCTCGAAAACCGCAGCGATCTGCGCGGCGGCGAACTCGGGCGGCACCGGGTGGATGGCGCTCACGCCGAGGGTGTTCTGCGCGGTGAGCGCGGTGACAGCCGACATGCCGTAGCATTCCAGGGCAGCGAAGGTTTTCAGATCGGCCTGGATGCCGGCGCCGCCGCCGCTGTCGGAGCCGGCGATGGTCAGCACGCGGCGGTAGGTGCGGCCTTCGGTGTGAGAAAGATGAGCGGAACGTTCCATGTCAGGGCCTCTTGAAGTGGTCCCAGCCGGTGGGGGCGATGGGCGAGATGCTGCCGGCGTCGCCCACGAGTTCCATGCGGGCGGTGTCCGTGATTTCGCCGATGGCGGCGAGCCGGCGGCCGAAGGCGGCTTGAAAGTCGCCGGCGATCGCTTCGGCGCGATCGGCCGCAGCGGTCAGCAGCAGGGTGTAGTCTTCGCCGCCGGAAAGGGCATAGTCGAGCGGTGATCGGCCGAAGCGTCGGCAGAAGAACCGCAGGTTGTCGGAGATCGGAAGCCGGCTGGCATAGATCCGGGCCCCGACCCGGCTTTCTTCCACGATGTGCGCCAGGTCGGAGCTCAGCCCGTCGCTGACGTCGATGGCGGCCCGGATTCCCGGGGCGGCCGCCAGCAGCCGTCCTTCAGGCAGGTGGGGCTCGGGCCGGCGGTGCGCGGCCAGCAGGGCCTGCAGCTCCGGTGCATCGGCCGGCGCGCCTTCGAGAATCAGGTGCAGGCCGGCACGGCTGTCGCCCAGGCATCCGGTGCAGAAAATGACGTCTCCCGGCCGGGCCGCCGCGCGGGTCATCATCTCGCTTTCGGCCACCACCCCGTATACGGCCACGTTGATGATCAGGTCGGAGCGGGAGAAGGTGGTGTCCCCGCCGAGAATGTTGACCGCGTAGTTGCGGGCGAGGTCTTTCATGCCCTGGAAGATGTCCTCGAGATAGGCCAGCTCGCAGCCGTCCGGGATGGCGATGCTCACGAAGGCCTCCCGCGCGGTGCCGCCCATGGCGGCGATGTCGCTCAGATTCACCGCGAGCGACTTGTGCCCCAGGTCGCAGCCGCTGATGGCCTCCCGCAGAAAATGGACGCGCTCCACGAGCAGATCGGTGGTCACCAGGGAGACCAGGCGGCCGTCCGTGCGGAAGGCGGCGGCGTCATCGCCGATGCCCTGAATGACGCCCTCCGGCCGCGTGAGGCATCCCCGGCGGATGCTTCGGATGAACCCGAATTCGCCGATGTCTTTCAGACCCATGGCCGCCTCGCCGTGTCGATTTCGAGCCGGATGGCGCGGGCGGCCTGTTCGGGGTCGTCCGCCGCCACGATCGCGGAAACCACGGCGACTCCGTCCGCTCCGCTGCGGATGGCGGCGGCGGCGTTGTCGCGGTTCAACCCGCCGATGGCGACCAGCGGGGTCTTCACCGCCTCCCGGATGGCCCGCAGGCCCGCCAGACCCAACGGCGCCGATGTGTCGGTCTTGGTGGGAGTTGCGAAAACAGGGCTGACGCCGAGGTAGTCGGCTCCGGCAGCCTGGGCCTCGACGGCGTCCCGGACCGATTCGGCCGAGATGCCGATCACCATTGACGGCCCCGCTATCGACCGCGCCGCGGCGATCGGCAGGTCGCTCTGGCCGAGGTGCACGCCGTCTGCACCTACCGCCAGCGCCACGTCGACGCGGTCGTTGATGATGAGCGGAACGTCGCATGAATCCAGAAAGGCCTTCACGCTCAACGCCTCTTCGATGAATGCGCGGGTGGCGCCGGTCTTCTCACGCAGCTGCACGCAGGTGACGCCGCCGCGCACCGCGGCGCGGACGATCTCCAGCGTGGAGCGCCCGCGCGACAGGCCGCGGTCGGTCACCAAGTAGAGAGAGTAGTCTATGGGTCGATGCGCCATCGGGTCGTTCTCAGCAGACTCTGCCTATAACCGAACGATACTGGATTCGGGATACTGGATGCTCGAACCAATCAGTCCGGTTATGAAGGGGGAGGCTCTCAGCTCCGAAGATCGCGGCTGGAAGCCGCTCCCACGGGCCAGCGCGCATCTCGTATCGCGCGTAGCGCCATCCCGCATCGGTTTTTAACTCAGTTCAATTCTGCATCCCTCCCGCAACTGCTCCGGCGAGATGGTGTAAAGGGCATCGAGCATGCG
>CAZEKN010000359.1:0-2906 GCA_964512755.1 uncultured Desulfatibacillum sp.
ACCGGAAACGGCCATGTGCCGCTGAATGCGTTGGCGCAGGACCAGGCGGTTTTTTCGGTCTACGACAGCCCCCTGTCCGAGGCCGGGGTGCTCGGCTTCGAGTATGGCTACTCCCTGGCCCGGCCGGAGGGCCTGACCCTGTGGGAGGCTCAGTTCGGGGATTTTGCCAACAACGCCCAGGTAGTCATCGATCTTTTCATCGCCGGCGGCGAGGCCAAGTGGCAGCGCCTGAGCGGGATCACGCTCTTGCTGCCGCACGGGCTGGAGGGCCTGGGGCCCGAGCACTCGAGCGCCCGGCTGGAGCGCTTCCTGCAGCTCTGCGCCGGCGAGAACATGCAGGTCTGCAACCTGACCACCCCGGCCCAGTATTTTCACCTGCTGCGCCGCCAGGTCAAGGCGGCTTACCGCAAGCCGCTCGTCATCATGACGCCCAAGAGCCTGCTGCGCCACCCCCTGGCGGTTTCGAGCCTGGACCAGTTGGCCAAGGGAACCTTCCGCGGGGTCCTGGAGGACCCCGAAGCCGGCGCCGACGCCGCCACCGTGCTTTTTTGCAGCGGAAAGATCTTTTATGACCTGCTGCAGCGCCGACGCGAGCTCAACCGCTCTCAGGTGGCCATCGTCCGTCTGGAGCTGCTCTATCCGTTCCCGCAGAGCCAGCTCCGAATGGTCATCAAGCGCTTCAAGCAGGCCCAGCAGTTTTTCTGGGTTCAGGAGGAGCCGGAGAACATGGGCGCCTGGGGCTTCATCCGGCACCGGCTGGAGGCCGTCGTCGGCAAGCCGCTGACCTATATCGGGCGCCGCGAATCGCCGACCCCGGCCACGGGTTTTCCGCATGTCTTTCGCCGCGAACAGGCTGAAATCCTCGACCGCGCCATCGGCCCGAAACCAGGTTGATGCATGTTTTTGCATGCCGCTGATCATTAAGGAGCAAGCGCTCATGAAGATCGAAATCAAGGTCCCCAGCGTCGGGGAATCCATCACCGAGGCCTTGCTGGCCCAGTGGTTCAAGAAAGACGGAGACACGGTCCGCAAGGACGAACCGCTCTTCGTGCTGGAAACCGACAAGGTGACCCTGGAAGTTACGGCTGAGGCTGCCGGCAGTCTGAGCATCACCGTGCCGGCCGGAACGACGGTCAAGATCGGAACGGTCGTCGGCACCATTTCAGCGGCTGGCGCCGTTGAAATTGAACGGCCGGCGGCCGAAACGGAACCGCCCCAACAAAAGGCCCCTGTGTCCAAACCGGCTGTGTTGGAGGAGCCACCGGCTGCCGCCTCTGCGCCGGCCGCAGCGCCAGAAGCCCGCGCAGTCCTGGAGGGATTGCCGCCATCGGTGCGGCGGCTGGTGGGCGAGCGCCGCCTGGACGTGAGCCGTATCCAAGGCACCGGTCCGAACGGACGTATCACCAAGGGCGATGTTGTGCTTTACATCGAGCAGGCGGAGAAAGGTCTCCCACCCGCCGCTGAGCCGGCTCCGGCGGCACCGGTCGTCTGCGAGCCCTGCGAGTCCGTCAAGGAGGAGATCTCGCGCAAGCCCATGACCCCCATCCGGCGGCGGATCGCCGAGCGGCTGCTCAAGGCGCGCCAGAACACGGCCATGCTCACGACCTTCAACGACGTCGACATGAGCGCCGTGATCGAGCTGCGCAAGCGCTACAAGGAAGCCTTCCAGAAAAAATACGGAGTCTCGCTCGGCTTCATGTCCTTTTTCATCAAGGCGAGCGTCGAAGCCTTGAAAGCCATCCCCGAAATCAATGCGTACATCGACGGCAGCGACATCATCTACCACCACTATTACCACATCGGCGTGGCGGTGGGTTCCGAACGCGGGCTGGTCGTGCCGGTCATCCGCCACGCCGACCAGTTGGGCTTCGCCGAGCTCGAGAAGGCGATCGTCGATTTCGTGGCCAGGATCAAGGAAAACCGCCTGGGACTGAACGACCTCGAGGGCGGCACCTTCACCATCACCAACGGCGGGGTTTTCGGCTCACTGCTCAGCACCCCCATCCTGAACACCCCCCAGAGCGGAATCCTCGGCATGCACCGGGTGGACCCGCGGCCGGTGGCCGTCAACGGACAGGTGGCGATCCGGCCGATGATGTACGTGGCCTTGAGCTACGACCACCGCATCGTGGACGGCCGCGAGGCGGTGACCTTTCTCAGGCACATCAAGGAATGCATCGAGAACCCGGAACGCATCATGATGGAGATATGAGCGATGGCGGCGAGTACATACGATCTCGTGGTGATCGGCGGCGGACCCGGCGGGTACACGGCGGCAGTTCGGGCGGCCCAGCTCGGGCTGAAGACCGCCTGTGTCGAGAGATGGCCGCGGCTGGGCGGCGTGTGCCTCAACGTGGGCTGCATCCCCAGCAAGGCCCTGCTGGACTCCAGCGAATACTTTCATCTGGCGAAAACCCAGTTCGCTGAGCACGGCATTCGCATCGGTGAAGCCGGGATCGACATCGTCCAATTGATGGCTCGCAAGGACCGGGTGGTCCGCGAACTGACCGACAACGTGCGCAAGCTGCTTGAAACGCACAAGGTCGAAATCATTCACGGCACGGCGAAGCTGACCGGCCGCGAGCGAGTTGAGGTTGTCGGCGACCCGCCCCGCACGCTCATGGCCAAAAACATCATCCTCGCCGCAGGCAGCGAGCCGGTGGCGCTTCCAGGCCTTGCGTTCGACGGGAAGATGATCGTCAGCTCGACCGAAGCCCTGCAGTTCGACAGCGTTCCTCAGAATCTCGGAATCATCGGCGGGGGCTACATCGGCATCGAACTCGGCTCGGTGTGGCTGCGGCTGGGCGCCCGGGTCACCGTGATCGAGATGCTGCCGGACATCGTCGCCGCCATGGACGGCCAGGTGGGCCGCCGGCTGCTGCGCGTCCTGAAGAAACAGGGGTTCA
>CAZEKN010000360.1:0-2904 GCA_964512755.1 uncultured Desulfatibacillum sp.
ATCGGCATCGAGATCACCGACAGCCCTTACGTGGTCTGCAACATGCACATCATGACCCGCGTCGGGACCCGAGTGCTCGACGTTCTGGGCAAAGACGGCGAGTTCATCCCCTGCCTGCACTCCATCGGCGCACCCCTCGAGAAGGGACAGAAAGACGTTCCCTGGCCGTGTGCCCCGATCGAACAGAAGTACATCAGCCACTTCCCGGATGAAAATCTGATCTGGTCCTATGGCTCGGGCTACGGCGGGAACGCCCTGCTCGGCAAGAAATGCCTGGCGCTGCGGATCGCCTCGGCCGTGGCCCGGCGCGAGGGCTGGATGGCCGAGCATATGCTCATCCTGCGCCTGACCAACCCCGAGGGTCGGCGCTTCCACATTGCGGCCGCATTCCCATCGGCCTGCGGCAAAACCAATCTCGCCATGGTCCACCCCACGATCCCCGGCTGGAAGGCCGAGTGCATCGGGGATGACATCTCGTGGATGAAGATCGGGCCAGACGGCCGGCTTTACGCCATCAACCCGGAAAGCGGCTTCTTCGGCGTGGCGCCCGGGACCTCCTATGAGTCGAATCCCGCGGCGATGGACAGCCTTAAGGAAAACGTCATTTTCACCAACTGCGCGCTGGCCGACTCCGGCGACATCTGGTGGGAAGGCTTCGACGGCCCGCCGCCGGCGCACGCCATCGACTGGAAAGGCAAGGATTGGACTCCCGCGAGCAAGGCGGATGCCGCTCACCCGAATGCCCGCTTCACGGCCCCGGCCCGTCAGTGCCCGGTCATCAGCCCGGACTGGGAGAAGTTGGAAGGGGTACCGATCGACATCTTCGTCTTCGGCGGTCGGCGCGCCAGCGTGGTGCCGTTGGTGCACGAGGCCTACAACTGGGACCACGGCGTGTTCATGGGCTCGACCGCCGCTTCCGAGACCACGGCCGCCAACATCGGCGCGGTGGGCAACCTGCGGCGCGACCCCTTCGCCATGAAGCCTTTCTGCGGCTACAACATGGGCGACTACTTCCAGCACTGGTTCGACATGGGCGACCGGCTGGCCGCCAAAGCCCCCCGAATCTTCTACGTGAACTGGTTCCGCAAGAGTCCGGAGGGAAAGTGGCTGTGGCCGGGCTACAGCGAGAACAGCCGGGTGCTGAAGTGGATGTGCGAACGAGTAAGCGGTAAGGCAGAGGGGCGCCGGACTCCGATCGGCATCCTGCCGAAGGACGGCGAGCTCGATCTCACGGGTCTTTCGATCCCCGCCCAGGACCTGGCGGAGCTGATGAAAGTGGATGCGGCTGCCTGGAAAGCCGAGCTTCCCGACATCGATCAGCACTTCAAGCAGTTCGGCGAACGGTTGCCGGCACGTCTGGCTGCTCAGCTCAAGGCCTTGAGGGAGCGACTCGGGTAGCTCATCGAAGGTTTACATGATCAGGGGCGATTGCGGTACCGCAATCGCCCCTGATGCTTTTGGGGTTTTCAATTCAGCCGTCGGAAACCGGCGGCTGAAGACAGGATTCGTCGTCACAGCGGTTCACTTCCACGGTGACATGGGCGACCTCATCGAAATCGCCGATCAGCTGTTTATAGTGTTCGGGAGGCTGCGGGTGATGGGTCACGATCGATAGGATAACGGACAGACTGCCGGCGCCGACCCGCCAGACATGGATGTCGGCCACTCGGTTGTCGGACTCCGTTTCGATCCGCTGCACGATCTCGGAAACGAGCCTCGGATCGACGTCGCGGTCGAGCAGAATGCGGCCGGTGTCGATCAGCAGGCCATAGGCCCACTTGGTGATAATGATTGCACCGACGATCCCCATGCAGGGATCCATCCACACCCATCCGAAGGCCTTGCCGGTCAGCAGCGCCACGATGGCCAGCAGCGAGGTGAGGGCGTCGGCCAGCACGTGCAGGTAAGCCGCCTTGAGATTGTGATCGTGGTGGTGTCTTCTGCCCTGCTCGTGCGGGTGATCATGAGAGGGTCGGTCTTGGAGCATGAAGGCGCTGATCACGTTGACGATGAGTCCCACCACGGCCACCGCGATGGCTTCGTTGAAGCGGATGGGCTGGGGTGCGATCAACCGTTGCAGCGACTCGGCCGCCATGATGATCGCGACCACGGCCAGCACCACGGCGCTGGCGAATCCTCCGAGTTCGGCCACTTTGCCGGTGCCGAAAGTGAACCGGGGGTTGTCGGCATGCCGCCGGGCGAAGTAGTATGCCAGCGCCGTTATTCCCAGGGCCACCGCATGGGTGCCCATGTGCCAGCCGTCCGCCAGCAGGGCCATCGAGCCGAATACCGTGCCGGCGGCGATTTCGATCACCATCATGGTCAGGGTGAGCACGATCACCCGGTGGGTGGATCGTTCGCCGTGGCCGTGGTCTAAGTGGAAACGGTGATCATGCTGCCAGCGATTGAGGGTGTAGCGATGCATAAACTGATTGTAGCCAGTGAAAAGTCTTAAGTAAACCCGAAAGGAGCCGAAAGAATGGAGGCCATTGAAATTGCGGCCAAGTTGATGGAGCTTTCAGCAGTGACGGCCCCGAAGAGCAAGGGGGTGAATTTCGTGCAGACGCGGGTCCTGAAAGGGGATGCGCTGCAAACTCTCGCGGAAGCAATGGTTCGCTTCGGGAAGCGGACCGGCAAAAATGACTTCGACCGCGACGCCAAGGGGGTCGCGCGTTCCGAAGCCGTCGTGCTCGTCGGTCTGAAGGGTTCGAAGGCCGTCGGGCTCGACTGCGGGGCCTGCGGTTACCCGGACTGCAAGAGCTTCGAGCAGCAGGCGAAGCATTCAGGGGAGTTCTCCGGCCCGATCTGCGCCTTCCGCCTGCTGGACATGGGCATTGCTCTGGGCTCGGCCGTCAAGACCGCCAGCATGCTGAACGTGGACAACCGCATCATGTACCGCATCGG
>CAZEKN010000361.1:0-2889 GCA_964512755.1 uncultured Desulfatibacillum sp.
TTGAATGGTGACATCCAGCGCGGTGGTGGGTTCATCCGCGATGACAATGCGCGGGGTACATGCCACAGCGATGGCGATCATCACGCGCTGTCTCATCCCGCCCGACATCTGAAAGGGATATGCGTCGTAGCGCAGTTCGGGGTCAGAGATGCCGACTTCGGCAAGCAGTTCCAGGGTCCGCAGGCGCGCGTCTCTGGCGTTGATTCCCAAATGTTTCATCAGTGATTCGGAAATCTGTTCGCCAACTTTCAAAATCGGGTTGAGCGAAGTTTGCGGGTCTTGACACACAAACCCGATCTGCCCGCCGCGTACTTCATTCATTTCATTTGGAGAGAGTTTCAGCAGATCGCGCGCGCCTTGTGATGTGTAAAAGAGCGCCTCTCCGCTTTCAACTTTTCCGGGCGGCGATGAGATCAGCCCCATGACAGACATCATGGAAACGCTCTTGCCGCTTCCGCTCTCGCCGACGACCGCCAATGTCTCACCTTCGTCGAGCGTAAAACTGACGCCGTTCACCGCGTTGACCACGCCATCAAGCGTGTAGAACTTTGTGACCAAATCTTTGACTTCGAGAATCACAGCCATGTTACCCTCCTATTTCCTTGAACGTCGCAGGCGCGGATCAAGCACATCGCGCAGCCAATCGCCGGCGAGATTCATGCCCATCGAAGTGAACATGATCGCCATCCCAGGGAAAGTGGTCAGCCAATGGTCATTAACCAGATATTTGCGTCCCTCTGCCAGCATATTGCCCCAACTCGGCACATCGGGCGGAACACTCAAGCCCAAAAAGCCAAGCCCCGCTTCATAGAAAATCATCGCCGACATTTCGAATGTCGCCAGCGTGATCAACGGTCCTATTAAATTGGGGATGATGTGATCGAAGATGACGCGTCCCGACCGCGCGCCCGCGCTGATGGCAGATTCGACGTACGCGCTTTCGCGGATTCGCAGCACTTCGCCGCGCGCCACACGCGCAAAAATGGGCGAGTCGGTAATGCCGAAGATCAGGATCACGTTGAGCAAACTTCTTCCGAGAATGGCGGCGATGAAGACCACGAAGAGTAAATACGGCATGGCGAGAATCAAGTTGATGGGTCCCATGATGATGGAGTCTACCCGCCCGCCGAAATATCCCGCAATCGCGCCGATAACCAGCCCAAGTGTTGCCGCGATGAGCACGCCGAAGAATCCGACTGTGAGCGAAACCCGAGCGCCATAAAGGATGCGGCTGAACATATCGCGTCCGAGACTATCGGTGCCAAAGGGTTGCTCCCACGACCCGCCTTCTTCCCACGCGGGCGGCATTTTGCTGTTGATGAGATCTTGATCCAGCGGGTCGCGTGCGGTGATGACAGGCGCAAAGACCGCCGCGAAGACGACAATGAAAAACATAATCAAGCCAATCGTTCCGCCTTTGTCGCGCCAGAGTAGCCGCGCTAAAAATGCAAGGCGGTCTTTGAAGGTTGTCTTTACTTCGAGTCGGCTGTCGGCTTTGGGGGAGAAGGTTTTACTTGCCATAGCGAATCCTCGGGTCGAGCAGGGCGTAAGCCAGATCAGTTGCGAGATTGAGCGCCAACACCACCACACTGGTAAAAATCGCCAGCGCCTGCACAAGCGGAAAATCGCGCCAGCCGATTGCCTGCGAAAGCAACTGTCCCATGCCGGGCCATGCAAAAATCGTTTCGATATAAATCGAGCCGCCGAGCATGTAACCGAATTGCACGCCAATCACGCTAATCAACGGGATGGCGACGTTTCGCAAAATATGTTTGAAATAAATTGTGGATTGATTCAAGCCCTTGCTTCTCGCCGTGCGGACAAAATCCTCACCGCGCACTTCCAACACGGTCGAGCGGGTCATGCGCAGAATTTGGCTCGATACTGCGAGGCTGAGAACGAAGGCGGGCAACACCACCGACTTCGCCTGGTCCGCGCCAAAGGATGGAAACCACCGCAGGCGTACCGCAAAGACAAGAATGAGGAGCAATGCCAGCCAGAAGCTTGGAACGCTTTGTCCCAGCAGGCCCCAAAACCGTCCCAGCGAGTCAAGCGGGCTGCCGGGGTTAAGTCCGCCTGTAAGACCCAGCGGCACGCCAATTAGAATCGCCATGAGCAGCCCAATCACCGCCAGTTGAACAGTCGCAGGCAGGCGTTCCATCACAAGGGGCAGGGCGGGCATTCCGTAGTGAAGGGAATTTCCAAAATTGCCAACGGCAGCCTTCGAGAGGAAATCCAAAAATTGAACGCTGACCGGGCGGTTGAAGCCCATCATTTCGCGGAAAGCTTCCATCTCTTCGGGCGAAGCGTCGCGCGACATCATCAAAGCCACGGGGTCGCCTGTCATCCGCAGCATGAAGAACGCCAGAGTCAAAACACCCAAGAGCAACACAACGGAAATGAGTAGTTTGGATACAAAATAGCGCAACATTATATCTACCTTTCTTTGAATCATCGGCGCTTATAACGCTAACTCGCTAATTTAACGACATTGACAGGATAATCCGCGACACAGCCGGTTACTACCTTTCCAATATGGTTTTCAAAATAAATTCTTTCCATGCCAAAACCTTTAGGGTCTGCGAGACCCTAAAGGTTTCTGGAAAAAACTTTTCTGGATAGCTGCCTCTGGGTTCGCTGGCATACATTTGCGAAAGTGACGTTCTTAAGCTACGACAGCGTCGGTGGTTGTCGCTCATGGTTCGCTACTTGGCTCTGTGATTGGAACTTAAGCTTACCAGACATCAGTCACTATTTCCTAATTTTCACGCTACACGAATTTTGTCCGGTAGAGAATAACTTGTAAGTGATGAGCTAACCTAGTTTCTGGTGCAAAACTAACTTTCGCTTTTAAAACACCACCATATACGGGCAAAATATGGGCTTTTA
>CAZEKN010000362.1:0-2860 GCA_964512755.1 uncultured Desulfatibacillum sp.
GCTACGGCCGCAAGACCGGCTCCGGCTACATGGACTACAGCGGCCCGACGCCGGTTCCCAACCCCAAGGTCGTCGACGTGGTCCGGGCCTACCT
The DNA here is from genome assembly GCA_964512755.1 of uncultured Desulfatibacillum sp. Classification (GTDB taxonomy): domain Bacteria; phylum Desulfobacterota; class Desulfobacteria; order Desulfobacterales; family SpSt-501; genus SpSt-501. Next base: position 95 of record CAZEKN010000362.1, read on the forward strand.
GCAGGAGCACCGCATTCCTCCGAAGAAGGTCGCCCAACAGGAAATCGTCGATCTCATGCTGGCCGCCGCCATCAACGAGGCCGCCTTCATGATGGAGGAGGGCATCTGCGACCGGCCCCAGGACATGGACCTGGCCATGATTTATGGCACGGGCTTCCCGCCCTATCGCGGCGGCATCCTGCGCTACGCCGACAAATGGGGTCTGGCGAACGTCCTTCGCCATCTGCTGGAGCTCGAGAAGCGCTACGGAGCGCGCTTCGCGCCCGCTAAACTGATCCGTGACATGGCCCAGAGCGGCAAGACCTTTTACAAGGATTGAGCTTTTAAAAAAACACCCATTCACCATAAGGAGGATTCCATGAGAGAGGTTGTGATCGCAGGATATCTGAGGACGGCCCTGTCGCGCTCGCGCCCCAGCGAGCCGGCCCGCGACTGGTTCTGCCGGATGCGCGCCGACGAGCTTCTCGCCAAGCTGCTGCCCGAACTGATCAAACGCACCGGCATCCCGGCCGAAGCGATCGATGATTTCCTGGTCGGCTGCGCCACGGCCGTGGGCGAGCAGTGGGCCTACGGCGGCCGGATCCCCATTTTCATGGCGAACCTGCCGTACACGATCCCGGCCAAGTTCGTCGACCAGCAGTGCGGCTCGTCCATGGCCGGGATTCAGATCGGCTTCATGGAGATCGCCCAGGAATACGCCGACGTGGTCCTGTGCGCCGGCTACGAGCACATGACCCGCGTGGCCATGGGCATGAGCAACGTGGAAAAAGGGCTTCTGGCCCCCAACATGACGCTGTTCCTCAACCCCGAGTATCAGCATTGGGACATCATGACCAGCATGAACATGGGGCTGACCGCAGAGAAGCTGACGGCCCAATCTAAGATCGCGCGGAAGGAAATGGATCAATGGGGCGCGCGGTCGCACCAGCTGGCCGCGCAGGCGAGGAGCCAGGGCTTCTTCAAGGACGAGATTCTGCCGATCGAGGCGGTGCAGGCCGACGGCTCCGTGCTGCGGGTGGACACGGACCAGGCCATGCGCGACGATGCCACCTACGAGGGTATGGCCGAGCTCAAACCGGCCTTCAAGAAGGACGGCGTGATCACGCCCGGCAACTCGTCGCCGCTGAACGCGGGCGCCACGGCCATGATTTTGATGTCCAAGGAGACGGCGAAGAAGAAGGGCATCCGACCGCTGGCCACCATTCGCTCGATCGGATTCGCCGGGGTGGACCCCACCGTCATGGGCGCCGGCCCGGTTCCGGCCAGCCGGAAGGCGCTCGATAAAGCCCGGCTCCAGGCGCGCGACATCGATTTCTGGGAAATCAACGAGGCCTTCAGCGTCGTCGCCTTGAACTGCATCAAGGAGCTGGGCATCGATCCGGACAAGGTCAATGTGATGGGAGGGGGCATCGCCATCGGCCATGCCCTGGGCGCCACCGGCGTTCGCCTGATCGGAACCCTGGCGCGGATTCTCAACCTCAAGGGCGGCCGTTACGGCTGCGCCAATGCCTGCGTGGGAGGCGGGCAGGGGGTTGCGACGATCATTGAAAAAGAAAGCTATGACTGGTAACAAGGTAACGTGTTCACACCATTCTACGCGGCCATCGCCGACATTTCCGCAACCATTCGAAGGCACCGGGACCGGCTGGGCCGGCCGGTCATCGGTGTGCTGCCGGCTTATTTCCCGCTGGAGCTGATTCATGCCGCCGGCGGGTACCCGGTGCAGCTCTGGGGCGCCGGGGTCGCGATCGATCACGCCGAAGCCTACCTGCAGCCTTATTGCTGCTCGGTCGCGCGTTCGGTGCTTGAACTTGAAATGCGCGGCAGCGCAGAGCTGATCCGGGCCTATGTGTTCACCTCGCTCTGCGACACCCTGATCAACCTCCGAGAGCTTTATCGGCGCCTTTTCGATAAGCCCATCCTGGGGCTTTCCTTCCCCGTCACGCAAACCGCCGAGGGCCGGCGCGCCTTTCTTGTCGATGCAGCCGAAGAAATCATAAAAGGGCTCGAAGCGGTCACCGGCCGCCGGGTGTCGCCCGATGCCTTGCGGGAATCCGCCGGGCAGTTCGGCCAACTGCGCTCGCTCCAGCGCGAGCTTTACCGCCTGCGGCGGGAAAGGCCCGGGGCGGTCAAAAACGCGGATTTCCATGCCGTGCTCAAGGCCGGCTTCTTTCTGCCGGTTGACGAATACGGCCGGCTGCTGGAAAGCCTGCTGGCCGGGCTTGAATCGCTTGAGGCACCGGCCGGCCGACGGCCGAGGGTGGTATTAAGCGGTATGGTGTTCGACCCGCTAGAGGCCCAGCGGCTTTTCGACGAGATCGGCGCCGATGTGGTCGACGACGACTTTGCCAGCGGCTGGCGCACCGTTTCCAAAGCGACCCTGCAAGTGGACGATCCGGTCGAAGGGATTGCGGAGCACGTGTTCGGCGGCGCCCCCTGTTGCTGCATTCACCATCCGAAAAATGACCGTCACGACTACCTGGTGAATAAGATCAGAGATGCGGGTGCTGACGGAGTGGTCTTTTGGTATGTCAAATTCTGCGAACCGGATGCCTTTGACCGGCCCCAGCTGCTGGCGCGGCTCAAGCAGGAAGGTATTCCCGCTACCGTGGTGGAGATGGATCTTTCGATGAAAAGCGTCGAGTCGCTTCGAACCCGCATTCAGGCTTTCTGCGAGATGATCGGAGGGTTGGAGATTTGACCCAACTCGGCGCCTTCAAAAAGATGAAAGAGCTGATGACGCTCTATTACATCGAGGCCAAAACC
>CAZEKN010000363.1:0-2835 GCA_964512755.1 uncultured Desulfatibacillum sp.
TCAACCGAATTTCAAGGGGAGGATGATGGCCGACCCTCTGATCATCGGAGCCGTTGTCTTCCTTGGGTTGAAGGTTAGTCGGCTGGGACAAGTTGTCAAGGATGGTTGGGGGTGGTTTGGGATAAAGTTATGAACATGGTGTTGATAACTTTTCAGAAGGTGTATTATTTTCAGTAAGATAGGATACTGTTCGGGTTGTGCGGAATCAGGCAGCATGCACAAGGAAAAAGATAGGCGCCTTCTTAATTTTTCTATTCCATCCATAGATCGAAGAAAAATCCGACAAGGTCACATACCCGCTATTTCTTGTGTGCCAGGGCTCGGGCGATCGCGTCAAAAAGTTCTTTGAACCCATACGGTTTGCTCAAGAATGCCTCCGGGAATTTGAAATGGTCGCCAACCCTACGTTGGGCCACGTTCTGGCCGCTGGTCAGGATCATAGGGAGGCCGGGCGAGAGTTCGCGCAGGGCCACCAGTGTTTCCCATCCGTCCATGCGCGGCATGGCCAGGTCGCAAAGCACAAAACGGATTTCGCCCTGGTGCTGCCGGAACACCTCGATCGCTTCGACCCCGTCCCGCGCTTCGAGCACCGAGAAACCCAGGAGCTCCAGCATTTTCGTGGCTATATGCCGCATCATGAACATGTCTTCCACCAGCAGCACCGTGCCGCCCCCTTCACTCTCCGGGACGCTATCCACTTTCTCCGACTGTCGGGGGACTGCTTCCGTCAACACTGGGAAAAAGACCCGAAAGACGCTCCCGTGGCCCGGCTCGCTCTGCACTGTGATGCCCCCGCCGTGTGATCGCACAATCCCCAAAGCCACGGACAGTCCCAGGCCTCGGCCGGCGGATTTGGTGGAGAAAAACGGGTCGAAGAGCTTCTCGATATCCTGGCTCGCGATCCCGCAACCTGCGTCCGTTACTTCCAGGCAGGAGTAGATACCGTCTTGCGGCTGCCAGTCCAAGGGAAAGCGGAACGATTCGGGGATATCCGCCGACGAAACCGCTTTGACGATGAGATAAATGGCGCCTCGACCGTCACCGACGGCCTCCCAGGCATTCGTGCATAGGTTGGTCAGAACCTGTTGCAGCTGGATCGTGTTCGCGCTGATGGTCGGCCCGGGGGATGGCAAATCGGTCTCCAGGGTCACGTCTTTCGGCATGACGGCCTGAAGCATGGGCAGACTCCGGCGGCAGATGTCGGACAGATCGAGCGGTTCGCGTTTGCCTGGCGTTTGACCGAGGTAGGTCAGCATCAGGCTGCTCACCTCAGCTGCCCTGCGGGCCGCCTGCATGGCCTCGGTCAGCTTCACGACAGGTGCCGCACTCCGTGGCAGATCGACCATGGCCATTTCCAGGTTCTCCATCACCGCTCCGAGTTGGTTGCTGAAGTGGTGGGCGATGGCCCCGGCCATGCGTCTCAAGCTTTTGGATTTCTGGAGTTGTCGGTTTTGGGCATCCAGTTTGTCCTTCTCCACCTCCGCCTGCTTGCGCTCGCTGATGTCTCTGGTGTTTGCGACAACTCCGATAATGTGATTGCGCGCATCCCTGAATGGGAAATAGGTAATCGCACCAAACCTTCTCCCCAAGGCCGGATCATCAAACCACCCTTCATAGGTGACCGTTTCGCCTTGCAAACATTTGTCAACCTGTTGTTTCACATGGTGCTGAAACGCGTGCTCACCTAAACATTCAACCACGCTAAGCCCGATCATTTTTTTCCCTTTGACTCCGTAAAACCTCTCGTAGGCATCGTTCACAATCCGATACCGATAGTTTTTATCGAGTAGAGCAACACCATCCGGTGAGGTCTCGACGATGCGGCGGTATGTCGCTTCTCTTTTCCGTATCGTCCCTTCCGCCCGCTTGCGCTCGGTGATATCGCGGAAAACTCCAAAAATTTGAGTCTCGCCGCGGTGTTTGACAAGCACACCCGTGGACTCAACATGCACCACTTGCCCATCCAGGGCCAAAATTCGGTGTTCGCGGGGAGATGCAATCCAGTTTTCATCTACGGCCTTGTTTACCCGTTCGGCTAAAAGAGCCCGTTCGTCGGGATGAAACAAGTCCAAGTATCGTTTTCCAATCAAATCTCCTGGATGTTTTGCCCGGAACAGCTTGAGCGCGGCCGGGTTCGCGTAGGTGACAATCTCTTTGGAGCGGAGGAGGAAGGCGTCGTTCGAAGTTGTAACGATTCTGTGCTGTCTTTCCTCTCTGTTCCACAGTTCTTCCTCGGCCCGCTTGCGCCCGGTGATATCCGTGTGCGTGCCCACCACGCGCAGTGCGCTGCCGTCCGCGGCGCGCTCAACGACGGCACCCTTGTGGAGAATCCACACGAAGTGGCCGTCCCGGTGGCGCGCCCGGATCTCCGCCTCGAATTCGCCGCCTGCCGGATTGAGAATGACATCATTGATCAGCACGTCCAGTCTTGGCATATCGTCCGGGTGGACCAGCGCGTTCCACATGTCGATGGTGGGCATGGGGCACTGCGCATCGAGGCCGAGCATCGAGAGCCAGCGATCATTGACCTCAAGTTGGTTTGCGACGGTATTCCACTCCCACAGCCCGAGCTCGCCAAGGCGCAACTGCAGATTGCTGTAGCGACGCACTGGAACACAATGAAGACGACGGTCCCTCTTTCGCCGGTTTTCAATCCCGCTTCTTCTTTCGATGCCGCCTTGCTCAAAATAACCTAACTCATAAGCCTCACGTCTATCATAACTGGATCTCCGATCAGGAGATGGATCCGCAACCCTTCCGTCCTTCATTGACTGGCTTCCGCTTGTCCCTTGTATTTTTGAGTCTTCCCGTGATGCCGTTATTTCTGCCCGTGTC
>CAZEKN010000364.1:0-2825 GCA_964512755.1 uncultured Desulfatibacillum sp.
ATCCTGCTGGTCTCCAGCGTTTACGACGCCTATATCATCGAGGAGGAGGGCACCCTCGAGGAGCGCATCTGGCAGCAATACGCCGACCGGGGGTTGTCCACGGTCCCGCGGATTCGCAAGGTCTCCAGCGTCGAGCGCGCCCTGGAGGTCATCCATGCCGAAACCATCGACCTGGTCCTGGCGATCGTCCACGAAGAGACGGAGTTCGCCTTCGGCCTGGCCCGCCAGGTGAAAGCGATTCGCTCCGATCTGCCGGTCGTCGTGCTGGCGACCGACCCTTCTTCGCTGACTCGGTTGGAGGGCCCAGAGCGCCCCGAGGGGGTTGACCGGATTTTCCTGTGGCAGAATGACCCCACCCTGCTGGTCGCCATCATCAAATACTTCGAGGACCTGGCGAATGCCGATCGAGATACCCGGCTGGGCGGCGTACGGATGGTGCTGCTCGTGGAAGACTCCATCGCGCATTATTCTACCTTCCTGCCGGCCATCTACACGGCGATCATGGTGCTGACCCGCAGGCTGATCGACGAGGGGCTGAACCATCTGCACCGGCAGCTGCGCATGCGCTCGCGGGCCAAGGTCTTGCTGGCCGGAAGCTTCGAGGAGGCCGTGGAAGTCTACCGGCGCTATCGGCCGTTCATCCTGGGAGTCATCACCGACGTGCGCTTCATGAAAGCCGATCGATTGGACGATGCCGCCGGCTTCGAGCTCGTCCGCATGCTGCGCCGCGAAATGCCCGAGCTGCCCATCTGCATCCAATCCGCCGAGCCGGAAAAAAACCGCGCCCGGGCGCAGGCGCTGCAAACCTACTTCATCGACAAGAATTCCAGCCGCCTCATGGAAGACCTGCAGCGCTTTCTGCGGGAGTACATGGGCTTCGGGGATTTCATCTTTCGAATGCGTGACGGGCGCGAGATCGCCCGCGCCGGAAACCCGCGCGAGCTGCTCGACCGTCTGCGGGAGGTGCCGGCCGAATCCATCCTGCACCACGCCGGACAGCAGCACTTTTCACACTGGATGATGGCCCGCACCGAGGTTCGGATCGCCGAACAGCTATATCCGAAACGGGTGGAAGACTTCCGCGATGCCGAAGATCTGCGGCGCTTCCTGATCCATGTCATCGAAACCGCACTTTACGAGAAGCAAAGCGACATCATCACCCGTTTTATGCCCAGCCGCAACCCTCAGGAGCTTCAGTTCATGCGCTGGGGCGAAGGAACCCTCGGCGGCAAGGCCAGAGGCATCGGGTTTCTGCGCTACCTACTGTCCCGGTTGGAGATTCGCCGATTGTTTCCGAATCTCGAAATCCAGATCCCGCCCACCCTGGTGGTGTGTTCCAACGAGTTTGCGCGCTTTCTGGAAGACAACCGGCTGTGGGACGAGGCCTTGAAAGGTTCCCTGCCTTATAGCGACCTCCAGCAGCGTTTTCTCAAAGGGTCCCTGCGGGATGAAATGGTTCACGACCTGCGCTCTTATCTGCAGACCGTTCGCGAACCGCTGGCCGTGCGCTCATCAAGCATCCTGGAGGATTCGCACAACCTGCCGCTGGCCGGTCTTTATTCGACTTACATGCTGCCCAACAGCGACGATTCGCTCGAAGAGCGCCTCCGGTCCCTGCTGGCCGCCATCAAGCTGGTGTGGGCGTCCACGTTCGGGGACAATCCGCGGGCCTATTTCCGCCAAACGAGCTATCGGCTCGAGGACGAGCGCATGGCGGTGGTGGTCCAGACGCTGGGCGGCTGCCGCCGCGGAAACTATTTCTACCCTACTTTTTCCGGCGTGGCCCAATCCCACAATTTTTACCCCATTTCCTACATGAAGCCCGAGGACGGCGTGGCGCAGATCGCCCTGGGCCTGGGAAAGACCGTGGTGGAGGGCGGACCGATCGTGCGGTTCTGCCCGCGCTATCCCATGCTGCTGCCGCAGTTCGCCGATATGCGCGACTGGCTGTACTTCACGCAGAAGAGCTTCTATGCACTGGATATGGCTCCCATTCGGGAGCCGCGCGACCCGGCCACCATGGACCGCCTCCGGCCGCTGCCCCTGTCGGTGGCCGAAAGCCAGTGGGTGTTGCAGAAGGTCGCCTCGGTCTACCAGTCCGACAGCGGCCTGCTGGTGGACAGTTTTTTCTACGACGGGCCGCGGATTGTGACCTTCCAGAAAGTGCTGCGCGACCCGCGCTTGAAATTCGGTGAACTGCTTTGCAGGCTTCTTTCCGTATGCGAGCGTTCCATGCGGATCCCGGTGGAGATCGAATTTGCCTGCGACCTGCCGGAAGATCAGCCCCCGGTCTTCTACCCGCTGCAGCTGCGGCCGATGGCGTCCAAAAAGCGCTGGGAGCGGATCGAGATTTCCGCCGAGCACAAGCAGCGGGCGTTCTGCTACTCGAATATGGCACACGGCAACGGCGTTTATCGCGATATTCGCGATCTCGCCTATGTTAAACCGGAAACGTTCGACAGCTCCAAAACCCGAGAGATCGCCCGGGAGATCGGCGATATGAACAAGGGGCTGGTCGACGAAAACCGACCCTATGTTCTCGTCGGGTTCGGGCGCTGGGGATCGACCGACCCCTGGATGGGCATCGGTGTGGGCTGGGCTCAGATATCGGGCGTGAAAGTCCTGGTGGAGGTTGGCCTTAAGGGGTTCAACGTCGATCCGGCCCAGGGGACCCATTTCTTCCAGAATGTGACGGCGCTGAACATCGGCTGCCTGTCCGTTCCCTACGGTTCAAATGCCTTCATTCGCTGGGAGCGCCTGAAAGATATCGAATCGGTTCGCGAAACAAATCACCTGCGGCTGTTGCGCTGGGACCGTGCCCTGGA
>CAZEKN010000365.1:0-2822 GCA_964512755.1 uncultured Desulfatibacillum sp.
TGGACACCATCCGTTGGGCCGGGAACCGCATCCGGGTGAACTCGTAGACCCCGATTCGGTTCGAGATGGCCTGGATGTGATTGAGGATGGTCTCCTGGGATGAGTTGATCAGGTGAATGTCCTCGCGGTCGATGGGCGTAATGAACGTCGTCGATAGCAGTTGGGAAATCGTCCGGTTCAGGGCGTCACCATCGGCCTCGAGCCGGTTGATGATCTGGCAACGCACGTCGCAATCGCCGAAGTCCAGAAGGATGGTATTAAGCACGGTGGCGGCTTCGACGATGATTCGGTTTTGTTCGCGGAAAAATTCGAAAAACTTGGGCGCTTTCGGAAAAAGTCGGAATGACATGGCCCCTCCTTGGCGTCGTCTGGTCGTGGAATCCGGGGCAATTCCTGCCGCAACGCACGCCGCACCCTCGGAATGAAAACGAGATAGGCTTTATATGAAAAAAACCGACTTAACAATCAAATATTTCAATTTTTTAAGACTGAAAAAATTAATGATAAAAACTTAGGGTTGCAGGAAGATTCGGCAAAGGAAGGCTGGTGGGGATCATTGCGGGTTTCCGAAAAGCCGAACGCCGGGAGTTGCTCCCGGCGTTCGGCTTTTCGGACTATTTACGAAGCCATCACATATTACCAGCCGCGCATGAGATAGTCGTGAATCGAGTTGGCGGCGTTGCGGCCCGCGCCCATGGCAAGGATCACGGTGGCCGAGCCGGTCACGATGTCGCCGCCGGCCCAGACGCCTTTTTTCAGGGTCTTGCCGGTCTTGGGATCGGCCTCGATGTAGCCCCATTTATTGATTTTGAGGTCGGGAGTCGAGCCCGTCAGCAACGGGTTCGCGCCCGTTCCCACGGCCACGATGCACAGGTCGCAGGTAAGCTCGAATTCGGAGCCCTTGACCGGGACCGGCCGCCGCCGGCCAGAGGCATCCGGCTCGCCCAGCTCCATCTTGATGCATTCCATGCCCGTCAGGCGGCCCTTCTCGTTGCCGATGTAGCGGGTCGGATTGGTGAGCAGGAAAAACTCGATGCCCTCCTCTTCGGCATGATGGGCTTCCGCGGCCCGCGCAGGCATCTCGTCGCGCGAACGCCGGTAGACGAGCCGAACCCGGTCCGCCCCCAGGCGCAGGGCCGTGCGCGCGGAATCCATTGCCACGTTCCCGCCGCCCAGCACCACGACATCCTTGCCCCGTGGGATCGGGGTGTCCACTTTTGGGAAAAGATAGGCTTTCATCAGGTTCGCCCGGGTGAGGTATTCGTTGGCGGAGAGAATGCCCACCAGGTTCTCCCCCGGGATGTTCATGAACTTGGGCAGCCCGGCCCCCAGCCCCAGGAAGATGGCCTGGTACCCTTCCTCGAACAGCTCGGTGAGGCTCACCGTCCGGCCGACCACGGCGTTGCACTCCACCTTCACGCCCAGGCGCTCCAGGAAGTTGACTTCCTGGGCCACGATCTCCTTGGGCAGGCGGAACTCGGGAATACCGTAGAGCAGCACCCCGCCCGGTTTATGAAAGGCTTCGTACACGGTCACGTCATGGCCCTTCTGGATCAAATCGCCGGCTACGGTCAAACCGGCCGGACCGGCTCCAACCACGGCGACCCTTTTGCCGGTGGACGGCGCCCTGGGAGGCAGTGCCCCTGTGCCGTGCGCCCGCTCATAGTCCGCCGCAAAGCGCTCCAGGTTGCCGATGGCCACCGGCTCGCCTTTCTTGGCCAGGATGCATTTGCCCTCGCATTGGCTTTCCTGGGGGCAGACCCGGCCGCAGACCGCCGGCAGGCTGTTCATGGTCCAGATATGGCGGATGGCCTGGGTGAAGTCGCCCTCCTTGATGAGCGTGATGAAACCGGGGATATCGATGCCGACCGGACAACCATCGACACAGCCGGGGTTTTTGCACTGCAGGCAGCGCGCCGCTTCCTCCCTGGCCATCTCCGGCGTGTACCCGGTGGGCACTTCGAGGAAATTCCGGGCGCGCACCTTGGGCTCCTGCTCGGGCATCCGCACTCTGCTTTTTTTCTCTTTCTTTTCCTTCGGGGCGGTTCCTTCCGACATGGCCTTCCTCCGATGTAACAACCTGAGATTTTTTTATATTTTAATTTTTTTCAAAGATACAAATAACGGCTGTCGGGCATTATCGACAGTCGCTATTTATGCCACGATTCTTCCATCATGCAGAATTCGTTGTGACACATCTTCTCATCTTCGCAGTAGGCCTGCAGGCGCAGCATCAACTCATCGAAGTCCACTTTATGGCCGTCGAACTCGGGGCCGTCGACACAGGCAAACTGAGTCTTGCCGCCCACCGACACCCGGCAGCCTCCGCACATCCCGGTGCCGTCCACCATGATGGGGTTGAGGCTTACCATGGTGGGGACGTTATATTCCTTGGTCAGTTTGGAAACGAACTTCATCATGGGGACCGGGCCGATCGCCACCACCAGGTCGATCTTTTCCTTGTCCAGGATGTCTTTGAGGGCGTTCGTCACAAACCCGTGGCGGCCGTAGGATCCGTCGTCGGTACAGACGTGCAGTTCATGTGAAGCGGTCTTCATGAAGTCTTCGAGGATGAGCAAGTCTTTGGTCCGGGCGCCGATGATGGCGATGACATGGTTTCCGACCTGCTTCATCGCCCGGGTGATGGGATGCAGCACGGCCACCCCGGTGCCGCCGCCGACGCAGACCACCTTGCCGAGCTTTTCCACGTGCGTGGGTTTGCCCAGCGGGCCGATGACATCCTGATAGCCCTCGCCCACTTTCAGGGTCTTGAATAGGGCCGTGGATTTGCCGACGACCTGATAGATGACGGCGATGATGCC
>CAZEKN010000366.1:0-1359 GCA_964512755.1 uncultured Desulfatibacillum sp.
TCGAGTTTGCCCCTTTCTTCATCCGCCTTCTTGCGGGCCGTGAGGTCCTGAACCAGTGAAATGAAATAAAGGGGCCGTCCATTTTGATCCCGCTGCAGGCTGGCCCAAATCGACGTCCAAACCGTTGAGCCGTCCTTGTGGACAAAGCGCCGCTCCTGCTCACCTGAGGAAATCCGGCCTTCCAAGAGATCCTGCACGAAGTGGGATCTTAAGCCGAGGTCGTCCGCGTGGGTAAAATCAGCTACCGGCCGTCCGATCATATCGCTCCGAGGATAGCCCAGCATTTTGGCCAGAGCCAGATTGACCTCCAGATAGACCCCGTGCAGATCCACCAACGTCATTCCCACGGATGCATTTTCAAAGGCGGTCCGAAAACGCGCCTCACTGTTTCGGAGCGCCTCCTCCGAAAGCTTTCGCTCCGTGATATCCTTGATGCTGCCCTCGTAATACTGCACCTGCCCGGAGCTGTCTCGGAATACAGTTGACTGGTTTTCGACCCACAACGTGGTGCCGTCATAGCGGCGCATCTGGCACTCATAATGCCGGCCGGCCGCTCGCTTGAACTCCTCGCGCGTTTCGGCCGAAACATACAACTCTTCGGCCCGGCGCGCGAGAAAGGTCTCTTTATCCGGGTACCCGAACATTTGGACGAGCATCGGGTTGGCATCGAGGACCAGACCGGAGGGCGTCGTCCGGTAGAGCCCTATGGGCAGATTGTTGAACAAGCTGCGATAATGGGTTTCGCTTTTTTTCAGCGCTTCCTGGGTTGACTTCAACTGACTGTAGTTGTTTTCTAGTTTTTTAATTTGGCCTTTGATCTGCAGCCGCATGCGGCGGAAGGCCCTGCCTAGCGCACCGATCTCATCCGGGCGATCGAGAATCACGGAAGCATCTTCGATATCCAGCTGGCCTTCACCGAACCCCACAGCGGCATCGGCCAGATGCACGATCGGGTAGATGAACCGGCGCGCCGCACGCTGGCTGAGCGAATAGACCGCGATTAACGTTAAAGATAAGATCAAGACGATAATGCTTCCGATCAGGACCACCTGCTTGGCAACAAAGCGTTGATAGTCGGTGTTCACCGCTTCCGACTTTTGGTGCATGGTCAGGACGGGGACGGAGAACTCATCTATATAGGTTGTAGCCGCGATCATCAGCGTACGGCCTTGCACGTTCACGGCGACGGGGGTCATCGCCATGTATTTGCTGCGCACGCGCCCGTCCGGCTCGATCCAATCGTAATAACCGGAACTTTCTTGTCCGGCCAATGACGGTTCGAAAATGGCCCACCACGCCGGCAGCTTCTCGGATAGAAACCGCATGTCTCGATCGACCAGATCGGCGTTGGGATGCACG
>CAZEKN010000366.1:1459-2820 GCA_964512755.1 uncultured Desulfatibacillum sp.
ATCAGGTCGGCGATATAGCGCTCCGAAAAGAGGGCTCCCAGCACCGTGCAGATAAAGAAGGTGACGACCGGTATCAGCGAGAGAAATAGATATTCGCGGGTGAACTTTCGGACCAATGACTGCGAAGCGCTTTGGGAGGAATTCTTGAGCAACGCCTCCGCATCATAGGAGATGCCCGGCCTTGCCGGACGAAGCGGGGTCTCTGCATCGCGGCTGTGAAAGGGAATCGTCATTTTGCGCCTTGCCGATGGTTGTTCGGTGCCGCTCCTTTCTTCGCTTAAATTGATATCGGTACGAAATCGCAGAACTCAAATTTTTGATTTTGCGTGAATCGGGTGTTGTGGCCGTATTCGCCTCAAATGCTTGCAAGAATTCGAAGAATCAACTATGGTTGGGGTTGATCCTTTTCTCTCCTTGCGGATTCGATGCGTGCAAAACGGATCGACAGGACGCGCCCCCTGGTGATCGACGGGCGTAATGCAAAGCGACCGGCGGAGGTTAAACATGGCGCCCTCTATTCCTCAGATCAAGAGAATCCTCTTTACCACGGACCTGTCGAAACAGGCCGGTTATGCATTCGATTACGCCTTAGGACTTTCCAGTCAATATGGCGCCGGGCTGACCATTCTCTTTGTCATGGAAGACACCCCGCAAGTCCATCCTCAGGATTTCAAGGATTTTTTGGGCGAAAAGCGCTGGGCGGAGGTGCAAAAATCCCTTGAAGACGAGGCCCGTCAAATCCTGATCGGGAAGAAGCGCGAAGGTGTCATGATTCGGCAGAAACTGGAGGAGATGCTGGCGGCGGCTCAGGAACGCCTCGGAGGCTCAAACCGGCCTCCGGACCGGATGGTGGTGACCCACGGCGACGTCGTCGAGTGCATCGTAAACGAAGCTCGATCCCATCAAATCGACTTGATCGTCATGGGCTACCACGCCAAGGGCCGGCTGGAGGAAGCCGTAACCGGCAGCATCAGCCGCAGTGTGCTGCGAAAGACCGAGGTGCCGGTTCTGCTGGTCAAGCTGCCGGAGGATGGCTGATGCGGGATGGTTAGGGGAACTGTGCCACGCCCACGCCGCTTAAAATGTTGAAAGCCTCCGGTTATCCTTTCCGGAGGCTTTCAACGTTTTGCAGCTGAATGTCAGAATCGGCTAAAAAAACCTATCCTGCAGGCCGTAAGGATCCTTGACCTCCAGGGCGGGGTCGAACTTGAGCTTCTTCGTGCCGCGCTGATCCAAGTACTTCATGATCTCGAGATCCACCTTGAGCGGAACTTCGATGCCGGCCTTCGTCAGGGCCTGGCGCAGGTAGGCTTCGGCCCGGCTGCCGAAGGCGATGGAGTCGCCCAGGATGCGCAGACCCT
>CAZEKN010000367.1:0-2819 GCA_964512755.1 uncultured Desulfatibacillum sp.
CGACGATATCCGCCAAGTGGATGCCGATGGGCACGAGCAGATTAGCCGGGCGCGCGATCCCCTGGCCGGAAACGGTGACGACGCGTTCGTAGAAGGGCTTGCTTTGGACCACAGCGTCATAAATACATTTGGTCGTGTAAACGTTCTGAACGATTACGCCGATGCTGGAAGAGCGCTGACCGGACGGCCGTACGCGCCCCGTGACGCTTTGGATGATCTGGTCAGCCGACCCCTGAGGATATTTGACCCGCAGGGGCTGGACGGCGATTCGAAAATCATTCTCCGCGCGTTGGTCGGCGATGGTTCGCTCAAGAATGTCGATGGCGTCGGGCTTGTTGTCCTCCACGCCGATGACGCAGGAGCGGATCCCGAGGATCGTCAGAATGATTTTGGCCCCCTCGATCACCTCGGCGGCGTGCTCCACCATGATGCGGTGATCGCAGCTGAGATAGGGTTCACATTCGGAGCCGTTTATAATCAAAGTGTCCAGCCCGACCTGCGGATCGACATCCAACTTGAAGTGGGTGGGAAACCCGGCGCCGCCCAGCCCGACGATGCCGGCGTTGCGGATCCGGTCCAGAAGCTCCAGGCGCGAGAATCGCCGCCAGTCCTCGAAGCCGTATTCGGGGGCCACGGCCTCCGGATCCCCCGAGATGACCAAGGCGGGCGCCTTGCCGGTCATGGGGTGAAGCGCGTCGACCACCCCTTCCACCCTGCCGCCTATGCTCGCGTGCAGGGCGGCGCCCAGGTGATTTCCGGTCGAACCGATCAAATCGCCGATGCGGACGGTGGCCTTGCGGTCAACCAGTTGCTGATAGATGCGCCCGGGATGCCGGCTAAACAGCAGATTATCATGCGGCGGCGAAACGGGCGCTTTTTTGACCGCCACCTCACAGCCCGCGCCGACGTGCTGCTTCAAAAACAGACAGACTCGGGGCGGCGGCGGTATTTTTTCTATCGCCAGACCGGCGGTGCGGTCCTTCCATTCTTTGGGATGCACCCCTCCCTTGAGAAAGGTGGCCGGCGCTCGGGCCGCTTGGGCATCAATGACCATAGCGCGTCTGGCTCCGGCCCAGCAGGCTCAACCCGTACTGCTCCCGGCTGCGTTGCGAGAGCTCGGCCGGTTCGCCGAAATGCAGCGCGTCGGTGGGACACACCGCCACGCAGGCCGGCTCGAGGCCGGCATCGATCCGGTCCATGCACAAATCACATTTCATGGCCTTTCCGGCGGCAGCGTCCCACTGCGGGATGTGCCAGGGGCAGGCCAGGATGCATGACTTGCACCCCACGCACAGCTCACGCAGGATGTAGACTAGGCCGTCCTGGCTGCGCTTGCGGATGGCGCCGACCGGGCAGGCGTTGAGACACCAGGCGTCCTCGCAATGAAAGCACGGGATGAACAGCGAGGACATCCGGGGCTGCCCGTTGATGAGCTTGGGCCCCATGACAACGATCTTGCCCAGCGTCGCGCCGGCCGGTACTTGATTTTTTGCCTTGCAGGCAATCTCGCAGGCATGACAGGCGGTGCATTTGGTCGGGTCGGTGTAAATCAGGTAGTCTCCCATTCTTGGCTCCTTTGCCGTCAAACCCGTTTCACGCTGACCAGGGTGTGATCAAAGGCCGGGCTTCCGCCCACCGGGTCCACCAGGGCCTCCTGAAGCATGGCATCCGCCACCCCGCGCTGATAGCTCCGTTTGGACTCCATTTCCTGATGTCCGAACCCGTGCAGCATAAAGACGGCCTCCGGATGAATCAGATCCGTGACAAACGCCTTGAGTCGGCCGGTGCCCACCGCTGAGGCGATTTCCACAAGGTCCAGGTCTTGAATCCCCAGCGCGGCCGCCCGACGCTCATGGATCCAGAGGGTGTTCTCAGGCACCAGCTCATGGAGATAAGGGTTGTTCTGGGTCATCACGTTGGTGTGGGCGACACACCGACCGACGATCAGCCGGAATCGGTCCCGCGGCGTTTCCAGCGGTTCATAGGACGGAAGCGACGGGAAGCCGTGGGATTCCAGAAGGCTGGAGACGAACTCGATCTTGCCCGAAGGCGTTTTGAAAGCGATGCCTTTCTCGCGGTCCCACAGGATCGGCTTTTCGCTGAGCGACACGAAGCCCTTTTTTTCGAATTGATCGAGCGGAATTCCCAGCTCCGCCAGCTGGTAGTTCCAGATGTCCTCGATGGTCTCGTAGGGAAAATACGACCCCACCCCCAGGCGCTCGGCCAGCTGCTTGAGAATCCACCACATGGGCCGGGTATCGAAGCGCGGCTTGATGCAGGCCACCCGGCGGTTGATGGCCGGCTTCAGGCCGGCGGCCATCTGGAGCGGATCGGACCGTTCCAGAAAAAACGATTCCGGCAGAATGACATCGGCCCGGGAGGTCGTCCCGCCGAAATTGATGTCGCAGGACACAATCAGGTCCAGCTTTTCGAACGCGCGCAGGGTCTGCTGGTAGTCGTACAGCGAATAAAGCGGGTCGTAGCGAAAGGCAAAGAGCACCTTGAGCGGATAGGGATCCTCCTTTAGGACCGCCGGCGCAAACATGGCGCCGACGCCGTGCGCCGGATCCACAATCGGAAACTTTTCCTGCCCGCAGCCGTCGAACCGCCGGGCGTCAGGCATCTTGGGAAACGACTGGTCGGAGAACTTGCGGATCCCACCGCTGAGCCCGGCGTCCTTGGGCCCCTTTTTGATGAACACCCCGCCCTTGGATTCGATGCTGCCCATCAGGGCGTTCAGCATCATGATGGAGCGCCGCAGGTAGATTTCGTTGGGATGCCCGGACCCTCGGTAGCCGTAGTGGAATATGACCGCGGGT
>CAZEKN010000368.1:0-2810 GCA_964512755.1 uncultured Desulfatibacillum sp.
GCGTGCGAGCAGTCCCACCGCCTCGGCCTCTTCCGGTTTCATCCGCACGCCGTAGGTGAAGGCCACCTCCACGCAGCCGAGCCCCATCCGCGCCGCCTTCGTTATGGCCTTCATGTATCCCAGTCCGTCGGACCCGGCCGCGCCGATTCGTATCGTCATATCGAGTATCCAGAATCCTCAGCCTTTATCCAAACATTGCACCTCTGGTGAACATCCGAAGAGGTTATACCGATTCGGAGCAAACATGATCGAATTGAAATTCGAATATCGAATACCGAAACTCGAAACAAATTCAAAATTCGAATTTTCAAATGTTTGAAAACAGGAAGCGCCAAAGAAACAAAATCTGGCTCCAATCGTGGCCAAATCCATCCGTGTTTGGGTGATTCAGATTTGGATCATTAGGATTTGTTTCGGATTTCGTGCTTCGGATTTCGGATTTAGCTGCCACAATTGCATTTCACCTCTATACCAGAAGTAGCTTGAGGCCGAGCTGTTTGCGGGAGTAGACTGACTCTATCCCCCCATCGTCCTTTTCAACAACCGGGTCAGCTCCTTGAGCGGCCGGGCGTTCAGCACATCCTTTTTCTCCAGCCATCCCCGCCGTGCCTGCCCGACGCCGTAACTAATCTGGCCGAAATCCGCCACGCTGTGCGCATCCGTGTTGATGGCGACGAGAACCCCGGCTTCTTTGGCCATCTGGCAGTAGGTGTCGGTGAGGTCGAGCCGCTGGGGGTTGGCGTTCAGTTCGAGAAAACACCCGCGCTCGTTGGCCTTTTGAATTACGGCCGCCATGTCGACCGCATAGGGCTCGCGCTCATTGATCAGCCGACCGCTCGGGTGCCCCAGGATCGAGAAGAAACGCTGGTCCATGGCCCGCAGGATGCGTTCGGTCTGCTGCTGCATCGGCAGCCGAAAATGGCTGTGGATGGAGCCGATCACGAGGTCGAGCTGCTCCAAGATGCGGTCGGGAAGGTCCAGGCGGCCATCCTCGAGGATCTCCACTTCGATGCCTTTCAACAGCCGAAAATCTTTGAGCCTCGCGTTCAGACGGTCGATGTCCTCCATCTGTTCCAGCAGGCGGCGCTCGTCGAGGCCGCCCGCCATCTTGAGGTACTGAGAATGATCGGTCACGGCCAAGTATTTCAGGCCGCGGCGTTTGGCTCCCAGGGCCATCTCCTCCAGGCTGTTGCGCCCGTCGGTCGCGGTGGTGTGCGAATGCAGCTCGCCCTGGATGTCCGCCGCCTCGACCAGGTCCGGCAGACGGCCCTCGCGGGCGGCCTCGATTTCGCCGCGGTCCTCGCGCAGCTCGGGTGGAATCCAGGCAAGGTTCAACGCGCGGTAGACCGATTCCTCGGTGTCCCCCGCGATTCTTTTTTTGCCCTCGAATACTCCGTACTCGTTGATCTTGAGCCCGGCCTGACGGCCGAGGCCCCGCACCGCGATGTTGTGGGCCTGGCTGCCGGTGAAATATTGCAGGGCCGCGCCGAAGCTCTCCGGCGCCACCCGCCGCAGGTCCACCTGAAGACCGGAGCGCAGGACCAGGCTCGATTTGGTCTCTCCGCGGGCCAGCACCTGCCGCACTTCCTCGAAAGTCGTGAACCGTTCCATGACCGGGCTGTCCTCACCGGCCGTCACCAGGATGTCGATGTCGCCCACGGTCTCCCGGCAGCGCCGGAAGCTGCCGGCGGCGGCCACTTCCGCCACGCCGGGGACCTGCCGCAGATAGGCCGCCAGGCGTTCCACCTGAAGACCGGCCGCTGCGATGCTCACCCGTGCCGGCCGCTGCGCGAGCACGTCGAGCGCTTCCCGGATGTGCTGCTCGATCTTGGCCCCGAAACCCGGCAGGGCTCGAACCCGACCGACCTCGACCGCATTTTTCAATGCAGGCAGGCTTTCGATCTTAAGCTCGTGGTAGAGCGCGCTCACCCGTTTGGGCCCGAGATTGGGAATCTGGAGCATCTCAATAACGCCCGCTGGAACTTTCTGCCTCAGTTTCTCCAGGGCCTGGGCCGTGCCGGTCTCCAGGATCTCGACGATTTTTGCGGCCAGCTCCTTACCGATGCTGGGCAGCTCGGTCAGCTCCTCACCCGACGCCAGCATGTCCCTGAGCTCCGGGCCCAGCCCCCGGATCGTTCGGCTGGCGTTGCGGTAGGCCCGGATCTTGAAAGGGTTTTCGCCCTCGATTTCGAGATAATCGGCGATCCGGTCAAAAACGTCGGCGATGTCGGAATTTCTGATTATCAAGAAAATAGTTTTAAGTTTTACGTGTTAAGTTTTAAGCAAAAGCAGATCCGCGCGAATCTGCCTGCCGGGAAAACGGCCTGCGTTAGAATTCTTTTTAAGTGGCTTAACACGTAACACTTGAAACTTAAAACGGTTTTCAAACAAAAAAGATTTGACCACCGACTTGAATTCAGCTTAAGTGAAAGGCCAACTTCGAGGAGGCGCTATGCAACCTACTCAAGCTCCCCCAGGCGGCCCCAAGCTGGCCCAGCGGCTGCAGCAGGCCGAGTCCGGTGTGTCGGCCGGAGCCATCATGCAGGCTAATCTCGCGGACCTCGAGTCCATGAAAAGCGATGCGTTCCAGGCCGGAGGGGTTCGGCGCATCGAGGACCAGCACCGCCGCGGCAAGCTCACCGCTCGGGAGCGGATCGAACTGCTGCTGGACGAAGGGTCCTTCGAGGAGTTCGACATCCTCAAGACCGGTCGCGGCGACTACACCGACCAGGAGCGCCGCTATCCCGGCGACGGCGTCATCACCGGCCACGGCACGATCGACGGCCGCGAGGTGTTCGTCTTCAGCCAGG
>CAZEKN010000369.1:0-2787 GCA_964512755.1 uncultured Desulfatibacillum sp.
GGAAGAAAATCGAAATAGGCCATGCGGACCTGCGTTTCGAACTCGACACGCTTGTCCTCGGCGATGGAATAAATCAGCTCGCCTTCGGATAAAATCCTGCCCTTTACGACCAAGGGCAGACGGTTGATCACCCGGACGTCCGACTGGACCATGTGATCAAGCTTTTCATCGATTCGCAACGCCAGCGAGAGTTCCAGTTCCAGACAAGCCTTGACATCCAATTTTTCAACAAATATGCCGACATCCAGGTCGCTGAAAGCGTGCGCCACCCCCTTCGCGTAGCTGCCGTAGAGATAGGCGAACAGCACGGGGCTTTCCCCAAAAACGGCTGGAGCAATCTGACACAACTTTTGCTTGATATTATGTACTCTTTGTCTTTGCATCCTGTCAATCCTGTGAATCCTGCCTATAATATATGTGCTAAAAAAATAAAAGGTCCTCTTTGCTGTGGGAGTCTTGGCTGTTTTCCCTGGCTGGATCGCCTGGAACGAAATTGGCAAATTCCGCAGTTGACCGGCCCACTCAGCCAGATAGTGGTATGGGCCTTGCTTCTCTATTTAGATTTAAGATATGAATCGGTGTATCATTCGTTTTTAACCACCCGAGGACGGCAGAGCCATGTACAACGAATTCTACGGATTCACCAAGGACCCGTTTCTGATTGTACCCGACCCGAACTATCTTTACATGAGCCCCAAGCACGAGGAGGCTCTCGCCCGGCTGGCTTACGGCCTCAAGGAGCGGCAAGCCGTCATGCTGCTGACCGGCGAGGTGGGCGCCGGGAAAACCACCTTGATACGCTTCGTGGTGAGCCGCCTGCCCTCGGCCGTCCAGGCGGCCACCATCACCAATTCCAACTTGATGGCAGAGCCTCTGCTGAGGATGATCCTGGCCGAATTCAGGCTGCCGGCGCCGCTATCGGCCGACAAGGCGGAGCTCATCAAAAACCTGCAGGCTCACCTTGAAGACCGGGAGGCGCAAAGGCGCAGAAGCCTCCTGATCATCGACGAAGCCCAGAATCTGCCGATCGACGCCCTGGAGGAGATCCGGATGCTGAGCAACTTCCAGGTGAAGAACCACAGCCTGATTCAGATCCTGCTGGTCGGCCAACCCGAACTGCGCGCACGGATGAGGGACCCCCGCTGCCTGCAGATCTCCCAGCGCATCGCCGTCAACTATCACATTACGGCTTTAAATCTGGACGAGACCCGCGCCTACATTACCTACCGCCTCAGGCGCAGCGGCGGCAACGCCGAGCTGTTCACCCCGGATGCGATGGAGATGGTGTTCCGGCTCTCCCGTGGGATTCCGCGATCGATCAACCTGACCTGCGACAGCGCCCTCATCTATGGGTTTGCGGAAGAGGTGCGGATCATCGACAGCGCGGTGGTAACCAAGGCGGCCAAGCAGCTGGACCTGATGGGATTGGTGCGGATGGACGATGCCGCCGGTGCAGCTGCGGCAGCGACACCGTCGCCCGGCCAGGGCAACGGCGACGGCCGGCTCATCGCCAAAAGCATCGGCGACCTCGAGAAAAGCCTTGCCGAGTTCATGAACGATCTGAGGGAAGAGCTCCGGAAATTCGGCGATCAGGCGAGTTCCATGAACAGCATCGCCTTGAAGCTGAGCGAACTCCTCGAAAAAACCCGAAGCCAGCCTGAGGAGGACAATTCCTAACAAGACGTGCGGAGGTACTCTCCGAACAACTCGTAGACGTCCCGTCGGCGGCCGACGAAGTGGATTTCGACGACCCCTTCGCCTTCATGGATTTTGTAAATGACTCGGTAGCGGTTGATCCGCAGGGATAAGTAGCCTGATAGCTCCCGTTCCAGGAGCTTCCCCATCAACGGATTTTCGGCGATCTCCTCGATTCTGGATTTGATGGCCGGCTTTACCTGAGGGGGTAGGCTTCTGATTTGTTTTCGGCAGGTTTCCGAATAGAGCAGCCGGAACGGCGGGCTCATCCATCCTCCCACACGTCCTCGTGCCCATAGGTGCGGCCGGCCGCAAAATCCCTCCGCGACGCCGCAAGTGCCTTCAACGTCTTCGGGTCGCCTAGAATCTCGATGGTCTCCATGAGGCCCTCGTAGCGGCTTGGAGTCATCAGCACACCGACAGCCACGCCGTTCTTGGTCACCGTAACGGTCGCGTCATCCTCCGCCATCTGCTTGATGATGTCGAGCAGTTCCTTCTTGGCCTTGGTCACCGGTATGATTTTTTGGATATCGATCATGAAACACTCCAGGTTATTTTTATAGCCATAATAATTTTATTTATGAAGCGTGTCAATAATTCAGCTTAGGCGAGATAATATGGATGGCAAGAGCCTCCCCCTAAAGTTATTTTCCTTACTGGCGATAATGGTAATGAGCGTCGATTTCCTTATCTCCGGGAGGCTTCCATGGATTTCTGGCACGGCATGATCATCGGCATTTTCATCGGAGCGAACACGGGCGTCGTCATCGCCGCGCTCTGCAAGGCCTGCAAACGCGGGTTCGAGCAATCTACGGATCCGGCGACCTGGCCGCACATGGACGAGGCGGTCATGGAGGAGGCTCGGGTTCCGGCCGCGAAAACCCCGCAGCCGGTCATATCGGCCGCACCCCAACCGTTTGCGCATTCGTAATTATTGATGGCTTCGTAAATAGCGTCCAATCTCTGCGTTGCGCTTCATCTCGTTGCCGCTGCGGCGTACGGCAAGTACGCCTCGCGGCACGAGATTCGCGCGCCTTGATCTTGGCCTCTTTACGAAGCCATCCATTCGGAAGACTTGGGGAGTTACCTCCC
>CAZEKN010000370.1:0-2786 GCA_964512755.1 uncultured Desulfatibacillum sp.
TGCCGCTCTGAAACTGGTCTTCCCATTTGGCCTCATCCAAGGCTTCGGATATGATCGGCGTAATCTCATCCAGAATTTTCCGCTGGAGATGCTCCGGGAGCGACTCAATCATTTTAGTAACCGTTTCTGCGACGCAGTTCATTTTTCCTCCAGGGTGTCTTAAAGCGTGCAGTAATGTTTTAATTTATGCCATTGCAAACCTGGCTGTCAAGCTGCCTTCAAAAATTTGGGTTAAGCAGGAGCGCCCATTGCGATCTATGGTACGATGGTGAAAGGACACTATGGGCACATCTTGATATATGATTAATTCTTAACAAGACCATCCGAGCAGGGGGGGTGGAACGAAAGCCGGGGTCATGTCTTGTTTTGTGATAATAACTGCGTATTCCGACGCAAGCCGGCCACCGATTCCGATCGATTCCGGCAACCCATTCCGAGGCAAAGCGGCCAGCCTGTAATCCGGATTTCACGGAGCTGAACGCAACGCTGGTTAACCCATCAAACAGCCGTTAGAAGGCACCTCAAAAATTGTTTGAGAAGAACAACTGGGGTCAAGTTTTGTGATAACTTCTTTATATACAAACCAAAAAGTGATCAGATTTATCGAGTTTATTGAGTGGTAGCGGACGATCAAAGGGCGGTATCGATACATTCCGGGTGATTTTTCAGCCAGTTTGCGTAGGCATCTTTCACCGAAAGCAGATCCGAGAGCTCATGAGTGCAGATGGCAAACAGTTCCACTTCCGTTACGTCATGGTAGAAATGAACCAGCCGGTTTCGGTAACCTGCGAGGATCCGCAGGCGGTGAGCCGAATCCGAATCCAGGACCTTCCGTCGGGCGAGTTCTTCGGCGATTTTCTTGTATTCGGTTACCGCTTCGCCGAAGACTTTGGCCAGCAAATGGCGCCCTAAATCCAGCAGCGCCTCCAGTGCCCTCCGCAAACATGACTCGGCGGCACCGATATTCCGACGATCGCTGATGAATTCATCCAAGCTGCCAAGCGGCAGGGAGCGGATCTCTTCAACCATTCGCTGCACCCAATCCAGCCGATCGGCAACGACTCTCTGGTTTGCTGTTCCAGGTACCATCGCAGTTCCTATTCGGTTGAACCCCTCGCAGACGAATCCATAATCCGCTCGATGCGCATGCGTTCGAAGGGGGCTAAGTCGCCGGCGCGCCGGAGAACATAGAGTTCGTATTCGTCGGCTTCACATTGATCAGCGCAAAACAAGCGCTCGCCGCGGATGATGTTGACAGCCAAGAAAGGATCCGCCTCCGAAAGCAGGATCACGTCCGCCCGGTCAACCCCCAATAAGTTTTCCATAGCCACCGACAGCTCGGTCTTTTCCCTGACGGAAAGCGCCCGATCGCCGGAGAGTTTGACGGCGATGTCTACATCGGAGGACTTCGCGGGCTCTACCCCGGCATCCTCATCCAACATCTTTCGAATTTCTGCACCCCTGCTGCCGAAGACGTAAAGGATCCCGACATGGTGTTTATTGCAGAAGGATTCGAGGCGACTCCGAAGCGAATGGCTTTTTTTCGAGTTATCCATGACCAAAGATTATAGTACACGGTTTGGAAAAATGCGATAAAAACAGAAAGAATTTGGGGTCACCCATTAAAGAGGTAGTCACCTATTTATATGATTATCAAAGCTCTTTTTATGATATCAACCTTGTAGTTTTTACAATTATGTCAGCGACGGTGTTAAAATGCCTCAGAACCGACGGGATAAAAATTCATGGTCTTGTTGATGTCGGAAAATGGGGTCATATTGAAAGTCGTGGGTTTTTTCAAAGCCGAGATTATTCGCGATAATAAATGATTTTAAATACTTTTCAGCGCTTTGCTGAAAATGGAAGCAGATTTGATTATAATACTCCTTCTCCTCTGACAAAACCATTTCGGCGAACCGGAAGTCATCTTCAGCTTTAGCAAGCCATTCGTCGATAATCTGGCGGTCAACCATACAACACTCTGCCCACTTTCATGACGAGCTCGATGAAGGGATCACCAATTTTGAGCCTATTTTCAAACTCTTCAGGGCGATAAACCAGAAAGTCGACCGGTACGTCGCGCTCAATCAGCCTGCTGAGTTCCATGATCCGATCGGCGCTGTAATGGGGTGTGTCGCGTTTGATAATCAATAGATCGACATCGCTGCCGGGGGTCGCATCGCCGCGGGCGGCGCTGCCGAAAAGGATTATTTTTTCCGGCTGGTATTTCTCGATCAGCTGAGCTGTGATGCTGTCGATTGCACTGCGATGGTCGGTGCTCATTGAATGCCTCCGAGTCAGTGTTCTTATAATAGGCAAATCTATGCGGTTCGTCAAACTTGGTGGCAAAACTTAGAAATCAATAGAACATAACGATGGTGAAAAGTTGAATTTTAGCGGTACACGGGGCAGGGTTGAGAAGGGATAGTGCCTAAAATGCCTAAAGTGCACTAAAGTGCCTAAAATTGAAAAACGGTACAAGGTGCACGGGGCACGGGGCAGGGTTTACGGGGAAGAATGTGAAGAAACGCAGTTTGACCGCCAAAGAAGTGTCAGAGCTTGAAATATGAATTATTATTCGGGCAATAAGCGAATCTATGGAAAACGTCTGTAGATGTCTCGGCGGTGCAAGAAGCGGATTAACTCGACTGTATCTCCCGAAACTTTCAGCCCCAGGCGGTAATCGCCAATCCTCAGTCTGTAATAACAGTCATAGCCTTCAATTTTAATAGTTTTTCATCGACGTATTCACCGGTGTCTCCTTCCTCAATCGCCAGCCCGAGTTT
>CAZEKN010000371.1:0-2784 GCA_964512755.1 uncultured Desulfatibacillum sp.
GGTTTTTCATTCCGCTGGCGATTCAGGCGGCCTCCCAGTCGTTGTGCTACCCGCTGGTAGCCATGGTGGCGACCCGCGGCCCTGGCGGGCCGCTGGACCTGGCGGGGCTGGCTCAGTCCAACACCGTTCTGTTCTTCCTCGGCATGTTCGCCATCAGCCTGGTCCCGACCGGGATGGTGTTCGCGCGCACGCACGAGGGCTATCGCCAGTTCTATCGCGTCACCCTGGCCGCCGGCCTCTGCGCGTCGGCCGCGCAAGGGCTTCTTTGCCTTCCGGAAATTTCGCACCTGCTGTTCGGCCGGTTGATCGGCCTTCCGCCATCGATCGAAGCTCCGGCCCGAATCACCCTTCTGGCCAGCATCCCGCTGCAGTTGTTGTTCTTCTCGCGCATTCCGTATTTTGTCGTCATGTACCTGGGCCAGGCCGCCGGCATCGCCAGCCTGGCCACCATCGGCCGGGTGGTGCTGACGGCCGTTCTTTCTCCCTTGTTCTGCTGGACGGGGCTGGTCGGGCCGCTATGGGCGGTGGTGGCCCTGACGGTTCCCGTCGCAATCGAGGCGATCGTATCCTGGGCGTTTGCACGACCATTCTTGAAGAACCAGCCCCGCGACCCTCTGAGCGCGCCCCGGCTGAGGGATCTTTTTCAGTTTACGGTGCCCTTGACCATCGGCGGCTATTTCCTGTCGCTGTCGACCATTCTGCTGGCGGGAATCGTCGCCCGCGCCCCTGAACCCGAGCGCATGCTCCCGGTTTATTATCTGGCCCTCGGCCTGGCGAGCCCCGTGGCGTTTGCCGGCACCCGGATGCAGACCATTGTGCTCGCCTTCCCTCCGGCCGATCGTCACCGCCGCGAAACGCTGCGCTTCGCCGTCGTCGCCGGATTTCTGCTGGGGCTTTTGCCGCTCGTGTTCATTCTGCCGGGTCCGGCGGAGTTCTACTACATTCGGCTGCAGAACTTGAATCCACTGGATCTCAAATGGGTTCGGCAAACAGCGGCGGTTCTCGTGATGCTGCCGCTGGCCGTGGCCTTGCGGGCTCAAAGCGAAGGCCTGGCAGCCTGGCGCAAGAAACCCCTGATCGTGCTCTCCGGGCATGCCGTGTTTTTACTGGCCGCCACGGCGACCGGCATCATGGCCTTGAGCGCCGGTGTGCCCGGATGCCTCATCGGAGCCGCCAGCCTGCCGATCGGCAGCCTGGCGTCATCGGCGACGATGCGCCTGGCATTGAAACCAAAAGTCAGTCCTCTTCCCATTTGATGCATTCGACCGGACAGGAACTCATCGCCTCCTCGATGCAATCCTCCGGCCCGCCCTCTTCCTTGGTGACTTCGGCCTTCTCCGCGGCGTCGTTAAAAGCGAAGACATCCGGACACAACTCCACGCACGTCTGGCAGCCCACACACTCTTCCGAATCGATCACCACACGCTTGGCCATATGCAACCCTCCTGTCTGCCGATGGAACGGCTCAAACCCACCCGGTCGACGAGTGGTTGCCGCACCATCCCGTTCGTTCATCGCTGCGAAAAAAAATGATTCATGGACGCCTGAGCCGGTTGTTTATACACCGTTGATCTGTTAGGGTATCGGGCGTTCAGGCGCAGACGCCAAGCTTCCCGTACTCAGATAAGGAAACGATCATGAACGAAAGCCCACCGACCGACGGCCGAGAGCATGAAATCGAATTTAGTATCGATCGCTCCAATTTGTATCTTGAGGAGACGTTCACGGACCTGAAGACCGGAACGGTGAAACGGTTCACTCCGGTTCTTCCGGACGGCTCCGTGGACAAGGCCCGCAAAACCCTATTCCTCGGACAAGCCAGCATCTACACGCCGCATGGGCCGTTGCCGATCCAGAATATCATACCGGCCAAGGAACTCGCTCAGGCGTTCAAACGCTTCCCCGAGGCCATGCTTCAGGCAATGCAGCAGTTGATGGAAGAAGCCGACAATCTGCGGCAGGAAAAAGCCGCCCCCATCATCCAGACGCCCGAATCTCGAATCATCGTGCCGTAACGCCGATGCGGCCGGTTGTTCCGTCCAGCCGGCTCAAACACGTGTCGGCGTGCCGACTAAGCATTGGCGGCCGGGGGGACCGGATTGAGAGGGCTTCCCGGCGGATAGGCGCGTGTGCCAAGTTCCCGGTCGAGCATTAAAATCCCGGACTTGTCGCTGCCCACCATCTCCAATTGCTCCGCGATCCTGCCGGCGTTGGCTTCCTCCTCGACCTGCTCATCGGCGAACCAGGCCAAGAGCGGCTCGGTGGCGTATTCTTTCTCCTGGCGCACGATGGTGGTCAGATCATTGATGGTGCCCGAGATGAACTGCTCGTGCTTGTAAGCGTCCTGAAAGGCCTCGAGCGGCGATTTCCAGGAAGTCTTGAGCTGTTTGAGGTCCTTGAGAACGACTTTCCCGCCGCGGTCGATCAGGTGGTTGAAAAATTTCATGGAATGGGCCAACTCCTCATGGGCCTGGACCCGCATCCAGTGGCCCATGCCGTCCAACGACTTGGAATGGAAATAAGCCGACATCGACAGGTAGATGTAGTAGGATTCCAGCTCGTTTTTGATCTGTGCATTGATGGCATCGTTCAGCTTCTTTCCGATCATCGTTTCGTCTCCTTTGTCGAATCCATAGGGTCTCTGATGGGATCCATCCGCTTTTTCGGGTCGGATTTTAGATGTCGAAAATTAGCATTGCCGCCCGGCTTGTCAAATCGGGTGCTCCCCTTGACTTGAACGGAGCATGTCGATTATTACTCCGCCAAGTGCATCCCTCAGCCGAG
>CAZEKN010000372.1:0-2780 GCA_964512755.1 uncultured Desulfatibacillum sp.
CGAATCCATGAGTTCATCCTTGCCCTTTCCGCTGCGGGCGATGGTCGGAACCACCGGGGCGCCCAGCAGGGCGGAGAGCTTCGCAGTGTCGATTTTCACCCCCCGCTTTTCGGCCACATCGATCATGTTCAGGGCGATGCAGACGGGAATGCCCAGCTCCATGAACTGAATGGCCAGGTAGAGGTTGCGCTCCAGGTTGGCGGCATCGACGATGTCGATCACGAGCTGCGGTTTTTCATTGACCAGGAAATCCCGGGCGACGACCTCCTCCGGGGAGTAGGCCGTGAGCGAGTAGGTCCCCGGCAGGTCGACGATGTTGAATTGGAGACCGTTGCGCTGGCAGCGGCCTTCTTTTTTCTCGACCGTGACGCCGGGGTAGTTGCCCACATGCTGGCGGGCGCCGGTCAGGGCATTGAACAGGGTGCTTTTGCCGGAATTGGGGTTGCCGGCCAGGGCGATGGTTGCTTCCATGTCAGTCCTCCACATCCACTTCGATGAAATCGGCCTCGTTGTTGCGAAGGGTCAGGGTGAAGCCCAACAGGCGCAAAGCCACCGGGTCGTAGAGCGGGGCGCGGCCGCTGACGGCGATTTCGGTTCCGGGGACAAGACCCATGTCGCGGATTCGCCGGCCGAGCTCGCCATTGCCCTTGACGGCGGCGGCGACGCCGGTCTGATTCTCATTCATTCGGCGCAGGTTCAAGCGGGGCATTAGACGGTCACCTCTCAATTCTAATTTATTTCACGATTAAAAGTATGGTAAGCCTAACTTAAAATTTATGTCAAGCACTTTTTATGATTGACTCATCATGTCATTCAGGATATAAGTTACGATATTTTTCCAGCCGGGAGGCGATACGTTATGGAAACCAATGAACTTTCCGAAAGTCTGCAGGGCTATCTGGAGGTCATTTTTGAGCTCGAGGAATTACAGAAAGTAGCCAGAGCCAAGGACATTGCGGACCGACTCCAGATTCAAAGAGGATCGGTGACGGGTGCTCTGAAAAGCCTGGAGGAAAAGGGGCTGATTAATTATCAGCCCTATACGTTCATTACACTGACCGAAACGGGGAAAAAGGTTGCCGAAGAGATCGTCCACCGGCACCGGGTACTGAAGGATTTTCTGCTCAACGTGCTGCAGATCGACGAACCCACAGCGGAAGCCACCGCCTGCCGCATGGAGCACGTGATCGACCCCAAAACCGTGGAGCGCCTGGTGTGCTTTATCGAATACATTCACACCTGCCCCCGTGCGGGCGGGGAGTGGCTCGACTCATTTGCCCGTTTCTGCAAATCCGACCCAAAGCATCCCGGCGAATGTACGATGTGCATCAAGGGCATTAAATCGGCCCGCAAGACGCAGAAGCCCAGCAAGTCTCGGTAGGTCAAGCAACGTTTCGGGTAGTTGGCCATGGCGGATCTCACCTTCTTTTACGATAACGGCAAAGACCGTTATGTCATTGTTCCGCCTCCGCCGGCCTACGAGAATGTCGAAAAGTATCAAATCAAGGGCGTCGAGGCTACCCTGACCCTCCAGCCGCTGAAGAATCTGGCTCTGTTCGGCGGGGTGACATATCTGGAATCGGACCCGTCCGACCTGCCCTACGCGCCGGAATTCACTGCCAGCGCCGGCCTGAATTGGCCGTTCCTGAAGCACTTCAAACTCAGCCTGGACTGCCAATAGGTGAGCGATTTCTATACCGGTTCCCAGGCCCGGCGATTGAATACCGAAAACACGACCGAAGTGGGCAACTACATTTTAGTCAACGGGAAACTATCGTATCTTTTTGATGTTACGGGTTTGGGGATGAACGCCGAGGTGTTCGTGGCCGGAGAGTTTTTCTATTTCTGTTATGGCTAGTTGGAATTGAAAGCAATCCGTGCGTGAATGCCTCAACCCGGCCCGGCAGCGATAGGGGCAGTAGCCGCTTCTTGCGGCCGTTCTCGATTTCGAATAGCGAGGTTGGTGTGCGAAGTCAAGAGGGCAGAGGCTTTAGCAGGTCTGCTATGCGGGGATTTCGCCGTCGATACCAGTACCAGGCAGAGGGATGGCCCTTTTCCTTGCCGATCACCAGGCGGGTGCGCACCAATGCATCGCTCAGGAGGGATTCGACTGCGTCGGTCGAAATCCCCCAGACGTCTCCCTTCCATGGCCGCGGCATCCAGGCGTAGAGCATGTAATCTCCCTGCGGCCGCAGCAGCCGGGCCAGCTCGCGGGCGTACCCGATTCTTTGGTTTTCATTCAAGGTGAACAGGCAGCCGATGTCCAGGACGTAGTCAAAGGGGCCGTGGAGCATTCCGAGGTTGGAGGCATCGGCGCAGTGGAAATCGATCTTAAACCCTGCCTGCTTGGCTTTGCGGCGGGCGGCTCGGATGGCCTTGGGGGCGAAGTCGACCCCGGTCGCCTGCCAGCCGTGGCGCGCGAGCGTGATCGCGTTGGTGCCGGTGCCGCATCCGAGGTCGAGCGCTTTGCCGGGCGGCGCAGCGGCAATGAACTCCATCACCTCGGGCGGGGTGATGTTCGTGTCCCACGGCGTGTTCCCGCGCCAGTAGCGCCACTCGAATTTCCAGCGGCTGGAGATGAACATACCGATCCAATTGCGCAGCACGTATGAGGCCATTTCAATTGCACGCGATCACAGCGGGGTCCGCTGTCGCCGCGTCACAGGGAACCCCATTGGGGGGGCGTCCAGAAGGTACGCGGAAAGCGCCCATCCGGCTATAGCCAGGCATTCCATGTCCAGGTATTTCTCCGCGCGCCGCTCAAATAGCATGGCACATCG
>CAZEKN010000373.1:0-2779 GCA_964512755.1 uncultured Desulfatibacillum sp.
TGCGCTTGACGTTTTCGCGCAGCATCCGCGAGGTGGTGTTGAGATAGCGCAGGTTTTTTTCGACCAGGTCCGGGTAGTGGCGCAGGCTTGAGCGCAGCTTGCCGCCGCTGGAGGACATTTTTCGAAGGATGTCGATCTCCTTGCCGATCACCCGCGTCTTGCCGCGCTTGATCGCATCCAGAAAGGATCGACGCGTCCAGGCACCCTCCGCCAGGGTTACCACCCGGCCCATTTGAGCGAGCCGATGGCCGTCGCTTCCGCCGGTGATGCCCTTGTTCAGGTTGAAGCCGAGCAGGGCGCTGCGCAGGTTCCATTTGTTGAGGTTCTCCGAATTGATCACCTCCACCCCGTCGACCATGTCCAGCAGCTGCTCGAAGCGGTCGTTCTGGAAATAGGGGTTGTGGATGCCCGTGTAGCTGCCGCAATACGGATGCGGAAAGATGATGACCGTATTGAACGTGCGTGCCCGCCGGATGATGTCCTCGAGATCCAAGGACAGCGATGACATGATCTCTGCGCCCATAAACGGCTGGACGTGACCGCTGTAGAACCGCAAGAGGCTCTTGATTTCATAGAAGTAAACCAGCAGGTGCGTACCTTCGTAGGATGTCAGCTCAATGCCGGGGATGCTGAAGACATTTTTGAAACGATCGATTTCCACCGCCCCGTGGATTGAATTGTGATCCGTGACCGCGATGCCGATTCCCAAATCCAGCGCCCGGCGAGCGATGTCCTCGATGCTGGCGTGGCCGTCCGAAAGCTCGCTGTGGAAATGCAGGTCCACGACCGTGTAGGTCTGGGTCAGTTCCTCCAAGCGGGGGCGTTCAAATATGATTCGATGCATGCCAATAAAATACCACGCCTCCGGCCGAATATCAAATCCGGCGGTTTTTTACGAACTCATCTTAAATGGTGCGTTAGGGTTTCTTTCGATACCAGGCCGCCAGGCGTTCCGGGGGAGCACCCATGAAATAGGCGGCGATGATCGCCTGGTTGATCAGCCAGGTTTTGCCCACCCCGACTTGCAGCCATCTTCGGGGGGAGGTCCGGACCGAATCGGGAACCATGGCGATGCGCCCCTTGCGCTTGAGGCGTCGGACGAACTCGAAATCCTCCATGATGGGAATCGCGGGAAAACCCCCCAATTCCCAAAAGGTGTCTCTGCGCAGGAAAAGCGCCTGGTCCCCGTAGGGCAATTGCAGGAAGCGGGACCGCCAGTTGGCTGCCTGTTCGATGATTCTTAAACCCCAGCCGGCTGCGTCGATCCGAAGGCGGAAAGCGCCTGCGGCAACCCCGGGGGATGTTAGCGTCCGGAGCACCGGCTCTTGAAATTTCACCGGCGGCCGGGTGTCGGCGTGTAGGAACAGCAGGATCTCGCCGCCGGCCGCCGCCGCGCCGGCATTCATCTGCACGGAGCGAGGCGGACGGGCCGCCAGGGCGCGAACGCCGGCCGTCCGGGCGATGGCCAGCGTGGCATCGCTGCTGCCGCCGTCGACCACGATCACCTCGATGTCCTGGCTCGGTTTGAGCGCTGCGAGCGTCCGTCCGAGTTGTCCGGCTTCGTTCAGGGCCGGAATGACGACTGAGACGAACGGGCGGTCTCCTTGTACGGCGAGCGCCCGCAGGGCTGCCGGCAGGTCGGCCGGACCGTCGACGTCCGCGAGCGGTTCCAGCAGCGTGCAGGTCAGGTGCGCGTCGCGCACCCGGCGCAAGGTCCGGACGAGCACGTCGGGCGCTCCCCAGATGATGCCGGGTCCCAGAAAAGCGCCGCTGCGTCGAAAGCCGGCGGCGGTGACACCGATCAAGTAATAGCCCCCGTCCGCGGCCGGCCCGAACACCAGGTCGCAGCGGTCCAACCCGTCGAAGGCCCGGGTCAAAATGGCGGGGCTGAGAGCGGGGATGTCCGCGCCGATGAGCACGGCGCGTGCTGCGCCTTCTTCAAAGGCGGCCCGGAAACAGGCTTCCATGCGGGTGCCGATGTCGCCCGCTCCCTGGGGGCGGTAGCTGAATTCTTCGCCCAGCCATTGACGCATCCCGGCTTGGCTGCCGCCCGAATGCCGGATTTCCAGCAAAAGCCCGCGCCGGGACCGGGTGGCGGCGGCGACCTGCGCCGCGCGCTCGGTCAGCCGCCGCTGGAACTCCGCCGCACCCTCCGGACCCAGCACCGGAATCAAGCGGGTCTTGGTGGTGCCCGGCTCGGGATAGCGGGTGAACAGGATGAGTCGGTCGAGTGCTGTGCTCATGATTTCAATAAAGGGTCGAACAACGAGCGGATGAACTCGAGGTCCATGTACTGCTGAAGCTTGGCCCAGGTGTCCGGGTTTTTCATCCCCGCATCGCCGGACTGGTAGGCCACCCAGCCCATGGCGGACCATGAGATCCCGCGCAGGTAGACGAAAGGCTCCCGCAGCCGGATGCGTTCCGGCAGCGTATCGTTGAGGTGCCGGTCACGGATGCCGCCGCGGTAGGCGTCCAGGAATCGGGCTTTCTCGGCGGCGCTCATCCGATAGTTGGTTTTCCACAGGGTGGTGAGCGGCGCACAGAAGTGGGCCAAATCCTGGGACGGATCGCCCCAACGGGGCATCTCCCAATCCACCAGGTGGATCGTGCCCCTCGAACGGTTGACGATGAAATTGCCCGCGTTCACCTCCGTATTGATGATGCATGGCCAGGAGTCGTCCTGGTAGTAGCGTTCCGCGGCGCGGGCGGTGTCGGCCCAGCCGATCAAATCCCGCAGGTAATCCCGGATCGCCGGATCGGCCAGGTCGGAGTCGAAGTA
>CAZEKN010000374.1:0-2778 GCA_964512755.1 uncultured Desulfatibacillum sp.
TCCGCTTGGCGGCGCCGCCCGGTATTCTATCCCTTCCTGGATCAATCCGTCGTTGGTTCAATGAAGGATTGGAGATAGGCATAGTCCGGCGTAAGCTCGCCGCGGTAGACGATCACGGCCCGTTTAAGCTCGGCCGGCAGTGAAAGCGCCTCGAAGCGCTCCGAGAAATCCGCCCGGTCCAATTCCGGCAGGAAGCGCTTCAAGACCCGACTGAAATCGACCGAGGCATCCCGCGGAATCTCGGCCGGCAGAATGTCGACCGCCATCATCACGGGGCCATGGCCCTCGAACCCGTCCGCTGCCCGGCCAGTGGCCGGGTCATACACATACACCGGGTTGCCCGGCTCGGTGGCTTTGACCGTGCATTCGATCGACCCGTTGACGTCGCAGCTGACATCGCCGATGACCTTGAGCCGGGGGTGCCGGCCGGCGCCCCAAAGCCGGCGGCATTGATCGATGGTGAGCAGCCGGGGGTAGCGATAATCCCAGTAGATGCCGTTGACCAGCACGGTCAGATGCTCGACATGGCGCTCGAAGACGCCGCGGTAGCCGTCCTTGCCGCGGCGGTAATAGTCGTCGAGATCGAACGCGGCCCCCTCCGTTAGGGATTCCGCCAGATCGCTCTCCCCAAATACCACCTGATAAACCGTCTGGCGGGACCGCGAGCGGTCCTGCACCACCGCGTCCAGCGCCTCAGGAGAAACCGTCTCCAGCGGCAGCAGGCTCAGGATTTCCTGGGCGCCGCGGGAGACGTTGCCGTAGCCGGTTAAGCCCACCACCAGCGGATGGACCGCCTCCGGCACGCCGTCCTTTTGGATGGCCGCGGCGATCCGCTGCAGATCCTCGCGGGCTCCGGACAGGTCGGCATAGCTGCGGGCCTGCTTCAGTCGGCTGAAGGGTGACGGGACCCCTTCGACGCCCAGGCGCTTTCCCAGCGCCCAGAGCGTGTTGATCATGCCCGCCAGCCCGGCGTGCCGGCCGAAAAAAATCAGGCGCCGGTTCTTTTCGTCCACGATGCGCTCGTAGTCGATCAGGGTGGCCTTCAGTGCCATCAGGCGGCGCAGCATGGGCATGTTGGCCGGCTGGCCCTTGATCACATGGGGGAAGAAGAGATAGACCTTGCCGGCATCGAGTTTGGCGGGCGGGATCTCCTTGATGCCGATGATGACGTCGCAGTCGGACAGGTCTTCCTGCACCGGGACGCCGGCCGCAGCGAACTCGGCATCGGCGAAGGCGCGCCGGGGGCTGGCTTGAACCACCGCGGGAATACCGGCATCCCGCAAGTCTTTCAGGTCGGCCGGCACCAGCGGCACGCGGCGCTCCCATTGGCTTTTATCCTCGCTTCGAATTCCGAATTTCATAGATGGTCTCTCCTGATTCCTTCCTTATCAACTCACAAAAAAGTTCTATATCGACGGTTTCGTAAAAGGGCCAAGATCAAGGCGCGCGAGTCTCGTGACGCGAGGCGTACTGACTGTACGCCGCAGCGGCAGCGAGATGAAGCGCAACGCCGAGATTGGCCCTTTTACGAAGCCGTCTCAACCCGCCGCTCGATGTTCATCCCCCGTTTCTTCAACTCCTCGACCACCGCCGCCGCCGGCAGGTCGGCCGCCGGGTTGAGCAGGCCGGTGTTCCGGACCCGGCCGGACAAAATCAACTGGGCCGCGATGCTCGTGGTAAAGCCGACGGTGCGGTTCATGGCGAAGAGACCGGTCGCCAGGTCCCGGTAGTCGACCAGCTCATACGTCGCCCGCAGCGGTTGTCGGTTCTTGAGGCCCCAGGCCTCGACCCGGATGACGACCAGGTCGCGCTCGCCGTCCGCAAACTGAAGCCGCGGCGACAAGTGCTCGACGACGAAACGACGCGGGGACAGGTCGACCCCGCCGATCCGCTCCGGCGTCTCATCCAGAAATCCCAGCTCGGCCATCGCGTTCCAGAACGGGTTGTGGCCGGGCCAGCGCATGGCGTATCGCCCCATCTCGCGCAACTCCGGGCCGAGACCGAAGACCGCGATGTAGCGCAGGGCATCTCCGTTGGGATAGGCGTCCATCACGCCGACCCTCGGCACCTCGAAAGAATGGCCGTACTCCGGACGAAAGATCCGCCCGCCGGGGATGGCGATTTCCTTTCCGTCCTGCAGCAGCCGGGCCGGCCGCATGTAGGCTTTGAGCACGCCTTCGAAGGTCCAGGTAATCTTGTAATGAATGGGGTTGTCGCCGGCGCAGGCCGGCTCGGGCAGGCCCGCGCCGTAGGAGCGCAGGCCGTGCACCACATCGAGTTCGTCGACCGCCAGCCGGCCCAGGATCAAGTCGATCCCGGGGTCCATGCCCATCTCCGGCAGAAGGGTCACACCCTTTTCCCGGGCGAGCCCATCGAGTTCGCTCAAGGCCCCGGTATAGCTCGAGCTGACATAGTGCACCCCGGCGCGGACCGCGGCCCGGGCGACCGCCGGCTGGAAGTCCGGCGGCAGCATGCAGATCAGCACCTGCGGTTTGGTCTCCCGCACCAACTCTTCGACTCCCTCTGGCCGCTCGGCATCCAGTCCGACCGCCTGGACCTTGCGATAGCCCTTCCGGCCGATATAGACTTTGGCCGCCTCGGCCTCGATGTCGGCGGCGACGATCCCGGTGACGATCTCGCTTTGCTCAAGATCGTGCACCACGGCCTTGCCCTGCAGCCCCAGTCCCAGAACCAGCGCTTTCACGACACCTCTCTCAGATGTTGCGCAACCGGGGGTCCAGGGCGTCCCGCAGCCCGTCCCCCAGAAGATTGATCGAA
>CAZEKN010000375.1:0-2746 GCA_964512755.1 uncultured Desulfatibacillum sp.
GGAAGAGGAAGCCCCCGCCTACCCCGCCTGGGTAACCGCCATCGTCCTGGCCGGCAGCGCCGCATTTTTTGGCCTGACGGTCGCCTTCGGGAAAACGCTGTCGCCCTGGATCCTGCCGGCATTGATGGCGGGGTTTCTCGTTTTCGGAGCCGCCCGGCGCGTCCACGTCTACGAGGTCTTTGTGGAAGGCGCCAAAGAGGGGTTCCAGGTGGCGATCAAGATCATTCCCTACCTGGTGGCCATTCTGGCGGCGGTCGGCATGCTGCGCGCCAGCGGGGCCATGGAGGCCATGGTGACGGCGCTGGGACCCTGGACCGCGCGCGCCGGCCTTCCCGCCGAAGCCCTGCCCATGGCGTTGATGCGCCCGCTGTCCGGGTCCGGGGCGTTCGCCGTTCTGGCCTCGATCATCAACGACCCGGCCATCGGCCCCGACAGCTATGCCGGCCTCCTCGTATCAACCCTCCAGGGTTGCACGGAGACGACCTTTTATGTTCTGGCCGTCTACTTCGGCGCCGTTCAGGTGCGCCGCATCCGGTACAGCCTGGCCGCCGGGCTGGCCGCCGACGTCGCCGGCATCCTCGGATCGGTGGCGGCCTGCATTTACCTCTTCGGCTGAGTTGATGAACTGTAAAAGGTCATCCGATTGGACTATTTACGAAGTCATCTGAGTTGATCGCCGCCCCGATTCGGGTGTATGCTTTCCGGCGAGGAGAAAGAAAATCATGACACGACTCCTAATGATGATGACCGTCATCATCGCGGCGACGGCGCTTGGGTCCGTCCCAGCGGCATGGCCGGCCAGCCTTTTCTCTCCCGGCGGCTCGACCGACTCGCAGGCTCCGATCGAAATCGTCTCGGACCGGATGGTGGCCAATACGACCGAAAAATGGGCCGATTTCCTGGGGTCGGTGGTGGCCACGCAGGGCAAGTTCTCGATGACCGCGGACGCCCTACGAATCTACTATGAGGGCGACCTCCTGAACGCCCCCAAGGGCGGATCCACCCAGGATCGCATCCAAAAGATAGAGGCGACCGGCCGGGTTCACATCGTCTCCGATCAGTACACCGCGGATGCCGAACGCGCCGAGTATCTTCCGGCCAGCGATGTGCTGACCCTGAGCGGAGAAGGCTCGCGGGTCCTGAGCGGCAAGAACACCCTGACCGGGTCGAAAATCGTTCTTAAACGCTCCGAGGGGAAGGCGCTCGTGGAGGGCGGGGGCACTGAACGGGTCAAAGCGGTTTTTTTTCAGGAGGAGAAGGGGCCGCCGACGGCGCGACCCGAAGCGGCCAAGCCCTGAGGCTATTGCTCCGCCCGTAAGAACAGATCCAACTCGCTGGGCGGCGCGGCGGAACGCCAGCTTAAGATGTACCGGTTTTCTGGGCGGAGTTGGATATTCGGGACTTGAATCGGCGCAGCTTTCGAATCCGGTCGTGTCTCAGCAGAAGGTCGATCCACTCCCGGAAAAGAGTCACCAGGGCCTGGGACGACGCCGGCCGAGCGGAACGCAGCGCGGCTTCCGCTTCGGCCAGGGCCTGCACCAGGTCCGGCCGGCCGGGGTCCTGGCGCAGCAGGTTTCGATAGATCTCAATCGACTTTTCCCAGTGCCCCTGCTCGGCGAAAACCCGGGCGAGCGTCGCCGTGCCCGGATGGCAATCCGTCTTCATGATCCACTCCGTCAGCGGTCCGGCGGCCGCTGGGGCTTCACCACGATCTCATCCTGGCCGATCATGCCGAAGTCCTTGCGGGCCACGCTTTCAATGTACTTCGGATCGTTTTTCAGCCGGTCGATTTCCACGCCGAGGTCGAGGTTGTCCTGAACGATCTGGCGGTTCTGGTCCTGGATGCGGTCCCGTTCCTTTTTCATCATATTGAAATCGGCGAGCCCGCGCTCGCTGAAAACGATGAAGAACAACAGCGCGATGATGAAGCAGACAACCGCAACCAGCAGAAGACCCTGTTTTTTCGTCATCGCCCGCGAACACTCCCTTTGAGTGCGGTCAGCAGCGTCCGCGCCTCCGGGCTCCCGAAGGCCAGGCTGGCGGATAAATAGATGATCACTCCGGCCGCCATGCTGACGGCGACCCCCAGCGCCAGGCTGGCGGTCGACTGGCCCGCGCCGTGGATCAGGAGCCGCGATACACCCAGAACGCCTGGCGCCATCAGCCCCGCACCGAGAAGCGACCGGACCAGGCAACGGGTGATCGAGCGCCAATCCATCCCGACGAGTCTCCGCCGCAGGGCCGATAGGAGCAATACCAAGTTCAACACCGAGGCCAGCGACGTCGCCAGCGCCACCCCTCCGTGGGCCAGCGGATGCATGAACGCAATGCCCAGCAGCAGATTGGCCAGGATCGAGAAGACCGCCGCCCGCACCGGGGCCTTGCTGTCCTGCAGGGCGAAAAAAACCGCTACGACGATGCGCACGGCCGATAACGCCCACAGACCTAAAGCATAGTATGAAAGCGCCTGAACCGTCAACTGCGCATCCGCCGCGCTGAACTCGCCGCGGGCAAACAGCACGGTGACGATCGGCTCGCCCAAAAGGATCAAACCGGCGGCTGCCGGAATGCTGGCGAACGAGACCAGCCGCAAGGCATATTCGAAGGTTTCGCGCAGCGCCCGCATATCACCGGCCGCCGCATGGCGTGCCAGGCTCGGCAGGATCGCGGTCGCAGCGGCCATGGCGGCCACTCCCAGCGGGAACTCCACCAGGCGGTCCGCGTAGTACAGGTAGCTGACGCTGCC
>CAZEKN010000376.1:0-2733 GCA_964512755.1 uncultured Desulfatibacillum sp.
TGGTTGCGACTCGAAGGTGGCCTGTTGCGGTCGTGCGGTCGCCGCCGGTGCGGGCCGGGGTGGCACGGGCAAGCCAATACCGTCGGTCATCTGGGCCGGAGTGGGGCCAGCCGGGCGCCGGGACCCGATTTCCACGACCACTTGTGGGGTGGGAGCCGGAACCAGTTCGTCGACCAGCTCGCTGATGCGGGCGGTGCAGTTCTGGTTGACCCAGTCGACCACGTAGCGATTGGGCGCCAGCAGGCGCAGCCGGTCACCGTCCTCGACGGCCTGCAATGGACGGATCCAGGTGTTGAAGGCCTGTTCCGGAAGTTCCGCCTCGAGCCGGCGGAGGCATTGGTGCCAGAGCGAAATCTCCACGAACCGACAGGCCTTATCTAGGGTGCGGTGGGCGCTTGCGAGCGGCGAGGGGCGGCGAGTGTATACCGGCTCCCGGCCTGTGGATATCTACGGTTGCGGTTGACTCTGCAAGGGCCCGTGCGTATTCTTTCCGGCCCTTTTGCGGCCAGTGCATGTCGTTGTTTCTGGTCCTGATTTTACTGGTCTAGTTATCCGGTCCCACCGCGGGACACGTCGGAGCCGAAGATGAAGCGCACATTCAACCCGAGCAACCTGCACCGCAAGCGAGTCCACGGCTTCCGTGCGCGCATGGCCACCAAGGGCGGTCGTCTCGTCCTCGCCCGTCGTCGCGCCAAGGGCCGCAAGCGCCTTGCGGTCTGACCGTTCTCACGAGCAGTAACGACCGCTCGTCCGCTTCGCGACGCTTCCCGCGCGCGAGCCGCCTGACCGACAAGCCCGAATTCGACGCCGTCCACGGCCAAGGCCAGCGATCGTCCGATGCGCTGTTCCTCGTGATCACACGTCCCAACACTGCAGGCCACGCGCGGCTCGGTCTCGCCGTGGGCATCAAGGCCGCCGGCAACGCGGTCAAGCGCAATCGACTCAAGCGCCTGGCGCGCGAGTCCTTCCGCCACCGCCAGCATGAACTGCCGCCCCTGGACGTCGTCGTCAATGCACGTCCTGCCGCAACCAAGTGCAGCAGCGAAGAGATCCGCGCCAGCCTGCAATCGCACTGGGATAGGATCGTGCGACGATGCGCCCGCTCCTGATCGCACTCATCACCGGTTACCGCTGGTTCATCAGCCCGCTGCTGGGGCCGAACTGCCGGTTTTATCCGACGTGTTCCTGCTACGCGCAGGAAGCCATTCAACGTCACGGGGCGCTGCGCGGCTCGTGGCTCGCGGCGCGCCGCATCGGGCGTTGCCATCCCTGGAATCCCGGCGGTTTCGATCCCGTGCCCGAATGCACGCACGCACCGCACCACACTGATGAAAAGCGACCGAGTCATGGATAACCCGCGCCTGCTCTTGTGGATTGGCCTCGCGTTGCTCGCGTGGATGAACATCATCCAGTGGGACCGCGACTATGGCGCACAGGCCACCGCGTCTGCGGTGTCGAGCACTGCACCGGCCGCGCCCGCGGGCACCGCCACGCCGTCTGCAGGCAGCAGCGCCGCGCAGCAATCGAGCCTGCCCGACCTGCCGACGGCAACCGCGGCCAGCGCCGCCGCTGCGACCGGGACCGCAGCTACCTCGCCGGCCACTCCCGTCACGACCGCCGCGGGTGCCGCAGCCAGTGCGCCGACCGTGCGTGTCGTCACTGACGTGATCGACATGGATTTGAGCTTGCAGGGCGGCGACCTGCTGCGTGCCGATCTCATGCAGTATCCGAAAGACAAGAAGCCGGGCAGCCCGCCCGTACGCTTGCTCTCGACCGACGAGGCGACGTTCAGCATCGTGCGGACCGGACTGCGCGTCGCCGACGGGCGTCCCGAACCCACGCATCTCGCGAACTTCACCACCCCAGCGACCGAATACCGGCTGGCGCCCGGTGCGGACGAACTCCGCGTGCCGCTCACGTGGACGGACGGGCAGGGCGTCACCGTCATGAAGACGTACGTTTTCAAACCGGGCAAGTATGGCTTCGACGTCGTCTACGACGTGCAGAACGCCTCCGGCAGCGATTGGCAGGCCGCCTCGTACCTGCAGTTCGTGCGCCATGTCTACGCACAGGAACGCTCGATGTTCGACGTCGAGAGCTATGCGTTCCGTGGTCCGGTCGTTTACGACGGCAAGAAGTACCAGAAGCTCGACGTCGAGGACAAGGAAGACTCGGCGTTCCAGCAGGCCTTCAGCGACGGCTGGATGGCCGAGATGCAGCATCACTTCGTCACGGCCGCGGTTCCGCCGAAGGGCGACACGTACGATTTCTCGCTGCGCCGTGAAGACGAGCATTCACTCGTCAGCTACCGCGGGCCGCTCAAGAGCGTGCCGGCCGGTGCCAGCGCGACGTTCAGCGAGAAGGTGTTCATCGGTCCCAAGCTGCAGGAAGAGCTGAAGGTGACGGGCCCGAAGCTCGAGCTGACGGTCGATTACGGCAAGCTCACGATCCTGTCGCAGCCGCTGTTCTGGCTGCTGCAGAAGGTGCACGGCTTCGTCGGCAACTGGGGCCTCGCGATCATCATCGTGACGATCCTGCTCAAGCTGCTGTTCTACAAGCTCACCGAGAAGAGCGGCCGCTCGATGGCGAAGATGCGAGCGATCGCACCG
The DNA here is from genome assembly GCA_964512755.1 of uncultured Desulfatibacillum sp. Lineage (GTDB taxonomy): Bacteria > Desulfobacterota > Desulfobacteria > Desulfobacterales > SpSt-501 > SpSt-501. The sequence continues at coordinate 2,610 of CAZEKN010000376.1, forward strand.
CGCATCAAGAGCATCCAGGAAAAGTACAAGGACGATCGCGAGCAGCTCGCCAAGCAGATGATGGAGCTGTACAAGCGCGAGAAGATCAACCCGGTCGCCGGCTGCCTGCCGATCCTGGTGCAGA
>CAZEKN010000377.1:0-2724 GCA_964512755.1 uncultured Desulfatibacillum sp.
TGAGATCGGCCAGGTCCTTAATGATCGAGAGGATGGCCATGCACTCGGAGCCGACGGCGATGCCGAACTTGGACTGCATCATATAGCCGTCCTGGCGGCCGCCGATGCCGATGATGATGTTGCGCAGCGACTGTGCGCAGAAGTCGATGATCCAACCCATCTCGACCCGTGTGGGATCGATGTCGAGCCGCCGCATTCCGGTCAACCGCTGGAGCTGCTCGTCGGTGTAGTTGCGCTCGTGCTGCATGCGCGAGGTCATGGCCACCATGGCCAGGTTGTGCGCATTCATGATGTCGTTGATGTCGCCGGTGAGGCCCAGGGAGAACTCGGTCATGGGGATCAGCAGGGCGTTGCCGCCGCCGGCGGCCGTGCCCTTGACATTCATGGTGGGGCCGCCGGAGGGCTGCCGCAGAGCGCCGCCTACATTCTTGCCGCGTTTGCCGAGACCCTCCATCAGGCCGACCGACGTGGTGCTCTTGCCTTCGCCCAGGGGAGTGGGGGTGATGGCGGTCACCTCGATGTACTTTCCGTCGGGCTTGGCCTTGAGGCGCTCGATGATCTTGAGGAAGTCCATCTTCGCGAGGCGGCCCATGGGGAGCATTTCATCCTTTTGCAGACCGAGCTTTTCACGCCATTGCTCGGGAGTCGGCATCTTCTTTTCGGCGGCTTCCGAAATCTGCCAGTCAGCCATTTTCGTTGCATCGTACGGCATCGTTTTGATCCTCCTTTATTCAGGCTAGGGTTATGGATAGAGCTTCGAAGGGTTCCACACGGGCCGGTCTGCACCGCCGCCCGACCGGAATCGACCGGCCGGAGCAAAATCCTGTTTTATTTTTAGGGACCGTTGGCGTAGGGCTATTATCATCCGAAGCGGTCTTTATCAAGAGAATTATTGAACCGGCTCGGACCCAGCCGCTGGCTGCAGCTGGTGCAGGCGATAATAGAATCCCCGTCCGGCCATGAGCTCGGAATGGGTGCCGGATTCGATGATCCGCCCCCGGTTCATCACCAGGATGCGATCCGCGCTGCGCACCGTGGACAGGCGGTGAGCGACCACCAGGGCCGTTCGGCGGTGCATCAGCCGCTCCAAGGCCTGCTGGATGCGCAGCTCGGTTTCGGAGTCGATGAAGGAGGTGGCCTCATCGAGGAGAATCAGCTGGGGATCGCGCGCAAACGCCCGCGCGATGGCGATCAGCTGGCGCTCGCCGCTGGACAGCGCGCTGCCGCCTTCGCCGAGCGGGGTGTCGAGCCCCTGCTGTAGCCGCGCCACCAGATGGTCCAGATTGGCGGCGTCAATGATGTCCAGCATCCGGGCCGGGCTCGGGTCCGTAAGGCCCTCGAAGATGTTTTCGCGCAGGGTGCCCGAAAACAGGAACGGGTCCTGCATGACGAGGGCCATGCGCTCGCGGAAGAGGGCGCTCGGTATCTCGCGCAGGTCCCGGCCGTTGAGCAGCACCCGTCCGGCGATCGGGTCGTAAAGCCGCGGGATGAGATTGATCAGCGAGGTCTTGCCGGCGCCGGTCGGGCCGACCACCGCCACGGTCTCCCCCCGTCGCAGGCGGAAGGACACCCCCTGCAGGACGGGTTCGCCCGGAAGGTAGGCGAAGTCGACCGCTTCGAAGCGCAACTCCTCGATTGAAGCCAGGGCCGCTGCGCTCCCGCCGGACGGCGTCGGGGGCTGCGGCAGGGCCGTGGTGGTGTCCAGCACCAGAAAGATGCGCTCGGCCGACGCCATGGCGTTTTGCAGGATGTTGTATTTTTCGGCGAGGTCACGGAGCGGCCGGAAGAACATGCGGATGTAGGAGATGAACGCCACCAGAGCTCCCAGGCTGAGGCTCTCGTCTATGACCCGCCCGCCGCCGTACCAGACGATGAGGGCCACGGCCGCCAGCGCCAGGGCCTCGATCAGGGGCATGAACAGCGCCAGCACCCGGATCTGCTCCATGCCGGAGAGGTAGTTCGCGTGGTTGAGCCGCTCGAAGCGCCGGTAGTTGGCCGCCTCCTGGCGGAAGAGCTGGATCACCCGCATGCCGCCGATGGTCTCGGCGAAGCGGGTGTTGATCTCGGCGACCTGCACTCGCAGGGTGCGGAAGATGGCGCGGGCGCGCCGGGAAAAGCGGATGGAGGCGAGCGCCACCACCGGCAGCACGCCGAAGGCCACCAGCGCCAGTTTCCAGTTTAGCGCCAGCATCACCGCCGCGATCCCGCCCAGCAGGACCAGATCCTTGAAGACGAAGGAGATGAAGGAGGTGAACAGCTCGTACATGTTCTGCACGTCGCTGGTCGCGCGGGTCACCAGACGGCCCACCGGGTTGCGGGTGAAGAACTCCAGCGCCAGGCCCTGAATGTGTCCGTAGAGCCGCAGACGCAGGTCGTGCATGATCCGCTGCCCGGTGATTTCCATGACGACCGACTGACCGAAATTGAGCAGGAAATCGAAGACCACCAGAATGAGGAAAAGCCCGGTTACGAGGGCCAGTCCCCGCGCATCGCCGCGCCGCAGCCGGGCGAGCTCTTCCGGATCGACGCGGGCGAGCGCGTCGTAAGGGATGCGGGCGACGGACCCCTCGATGCGCGCCTCGGGAAAGCGGTCCTGGGTGATGGCGGCGTCGAGCGGATCGCTCAGATCGACCGACAGGCTTCTCTGGCCGGAGACCGGCTCCGCCGGGGGAACGAGGTAGCGGTCGATCGCCTCCTTGGTGAGGTAGGGCAGGGCCACGTCCA
>CAZEKN010000378.1:0-2717 GCA_964512755.1 uncultured Desulfatibacillum sp.
GAAGGAGGCTTACCATGAAATCAGGCGCGAGGGACGAGGCAGAAGGAAAGTGGCATAAAGTGAAGGGCAAGGTCAAGGAGATCGCCGGGGAACTAAGCGATGATCCAAACTTGGAGGCTGAAGGTACCAATGAAAAAATAGCCGGCAAAGTTCAGGAAAAAATCGGTCAGGTCAAGAAGGTTCTGGGGAAGTAACTGAGAGCGGCGTATCACGCATGCTCCGGCGTCTCCTTGGGCCCCCGGCCGCGGTTGCATGATACGCCATAACCAGGGCTTCGAAAGGCATGGGGTTTTCGTAGCAAAAGAGTTCAAAAAGCAACCGTAACAACAATAAAAGGAAAACAAAGGAGATAATTTATGCCGCTAATTCATTTAATAATTGTATTGGTTGTCGTTGGTTTGGTTCTCTGGGTAATTAACAGTTACATACCGATGCAGGCTACCATAAAGAGAATCCTGAATGTGGTAGTGGTTATCGCAGTTATCATCTGGCTTTTGAGTGTCTTTGGAGTCATCGGAAACATCTCAGCAATTCGTATTGGGAAGTGAAGATCCTGAAAATGACTCCTTTTTTACTTTTTCCTGAGGTGAACTATGGAAATTAGCAATTCGACAGTTGATAAAACCGGAGAAACCGCGGCAGAGCTCCAAGGTTCGGGCGAGTCGTCAACCGGCTTCGAAAATGTAAAAAATATTATTGCTGACAAGATACATTATGTTGCTGGGGTTTTAAGCGAAAAAGCGGCAGATCAGGGCGCGCAATCCGGCATAGCTCAGTGCGGAAAACAGGCATCCGGGTGGTTGGACCAATCAGCCGAGTACGTTCGGCAATTCGACTTTGAGCAGGCGGATGCCGGGGTCCGAGAGTACGTCAGGCAGAGCCCGGGGTGCAGCCTCTTGATAGCAGGAGCCGTCGGCTTGATTATCGGAGCAATTTTGCGGCGTAGGTAAGGAGGCGGCTTTCCCCAATGAACAACAAAGCGGAAAACAAGAACCCTGCAACACAACGAGAATCTTTCACTGAACTGCTGGGGAAACTTGCCAACAACTCAGCCGCGGTATTTCACGACGAAATCGAGCTCGTGTTCCAAAGAATTCGAGAAAAGGTGAGTGTCGTTCACAGCGGGGCCTTAACAGTCGTGACAGGGGCGTTCATCAGTTTTGCCGCATTCTTGTCTCTTTGCGCTGCATTGGTCATCGAACTCACCTCTTACATGCCCCCCGTCATTGCGGCGCTTGCCACCGGAGCGGCGCTTGGTTTAATCGGTATCGTCATGGTCTTCATCGGCTACAAGCAACTGAAAAAATCGATCCCAAAAACGTAAAAAACAGTGCCAGCACCTGAAAGGAGGACAAGGAATGACCGCAAGAAAGCATCCACGTAAAACAAGGGAAGCCGATTTCGAGCGTGGTAGCGAAGATATACGTCAGGATATCGCTAAAGAAAAAGAAAGCATTTCGCAGACAGTCGAGCAAATCGGCGACCGCATCAACGAGAAAATAGATTGGCGCGGATATGTGAGGGACTCTCCATGCTGGGCGCTGGGAGCTGCCGCCGGTCTTGGCTATCTTGCCTCACGGATGTTCATACGACGCACCACTCCCATGGAGCGAATCATGCGCCCCATTGCCGAGGGAGTTCGCGACTCGCTTGGTGGCATGCTTGCCGGAGCCGCTGGTTCCGGCCTGATCAAGGTAACCCTGATGGGTATTGCCACGAAAGCCGCCGCCAACTGGATAATGAATGCAACCTCGACAGATGTGGCAAGCAGAGGCGCAGATCCTATACCGCAGACAGGACTGGGTTCGACTGTTAGCCCGAGAGTGGAATCAAAAAAGTATTAACATCAAGAGTCAACGTTTATTCTTACCTTGGAGGATAACATGGACGTCGAGAACAAGAAATACGAGACCCCAGAAAATCAACTAGCAGGAGAACCTGGAAGCCCCAATGCTCCTGCTCATCGCATCATAGAGCGCAGCGCCGAGGTTCGCGGGCAAGAGGAGAAGGCTGCAGGTAATGTTTATGATAAAACATCCCAGGTGGTAAGCGAAACGTATGAGCAGGCCAAGATTTATAGCAGGAAAAACCCGGGCAAGGCAATTCTTATCGCATTAGGGATAGGAGTAGGATTGGGTTTTCTCTTTGGTGCAAGCTCACGGCACTCGCGTACCGGCCGGATTGCCAGACCTGTCGTTAACGCACTCTCCGACATTGCTCTGGAGTTTTTGCGTTAAACCGTCATTTTACCGGAAAAAGCAACCCCCAAAACAGGAAACGTCCTATAGCTGCGCAATAAACCATCTTAAACTGCCAAATAAAGAGCCCGAATTTGCGGGCTTTTTGTTTACCCATCTCAAACTATTTTCAATCTCACGACACTTTTTTCATCGACACCGGTGGAATGCTTTCAGCGGGCGCCTCAGGCCCGAGCAATACCGCGATCCATTGTGTGCCTTTATTGTTCTCGCATGCAAACTTCAGGGTCATGGTAAGCGGTATGCACAAAACCATGCCGACCGGACCAAGCAGGCTTCCCCAGAATACCAACGAGAGAAAGACTACCAGCGTGGACAACCCAAGTCTCTGCCCCATGAGCCTCGTTGAAACCACACCGTCGAGTATGAAATTAACGACCATGTATCCTGCTATTGCCATGCCGGCGCTGCCTATCCCTAATTGGATAAGGGCAAGAAGAACCGCGGGAATGGCGGCGA
>CAZEKN010000379.1:0-2700 GCA_964512755.1 uncultured Desulfatibacillum sp.
CTATGGATATGCGAGCCGTGCTGACGGTCATCCTGGTGATGGCACCTTTCGGCGGCGCATTGCTGTGCGCTGTTCTGGGAGCCAGCAAGGCCATCCGCTCCGCCATCGTGCTCGTGACGGGCATCGTGCTGATCGCCAGCGCGCTGATGCTGGCGCCGCTGGTTCCCTTCCGGTTGAGCGCTGCCACCTTCCTGGGGGCGGATCTGCACCGGATCATCCAAGTCGCGGACGCGGCTCTTCTGCTGATCATCCTCTACTACGGCTTCAAACACAGGCACCTGACGATCATCTTTTTGGCGGCACTCCAGCTGGGCCTGACGATCTATCTGGAGGAGTTTCTCGTCAAGAGCCCGCCGCCCGTCGAGCGCATATTTTGCGACCAGCTTTCACTGATGATGGTGCTGATCATTTCCATCGTGGGGTCCATCATCTGCTACCAGGCCATCCCTTACATGGAAAACCACGAGCATCACTATCAGGTGATGCGCTCGCGTCAGCCCCGGTTTTTCTTCGTCATGCTCCTGTTTCTGGGCGGGATGAACGGGCTGGTGCTTTTCGACGATCTGGTCTTCATCTATTTTTTCTTTGAAGTGACCACGCTGTGTTCATTTTTGCTGATCGGGCACGACCGCACCACGATTGCGACCCGCAATGCCCTGCGAGCGCTGTGGATGAACAGCGTCGGCGGGGCCGCTTTCATCCTGGGGATGATCGCCGCGTATAAAGCAACGGGCTCGCTCGGACTCCAGGAGGTTTTGGTAGCCCCCTGGCTGGCCGGCGCCGGCGTGTATCTTCTGGCGCTGGCACTGCTCTGCCTGGCGGCCTTTGTCAAGGCCGCCCAATTCCCCTTCCAGAGCTGGCTGCTCGGCGCCATGGTGGCCCCAACGCCGGTCTCGGCCCTGCTGCATTCCAGCACCATGGTAAAAGTGGGCGTCTACATGGCGCTGCGCCTGGCGCCGGGTTTCACGGGGACACTGCTCAGCCAGAGCGTGGCCGTGTTCGGCGCTTTCAGTTTTTTGGCCGGCGCAGCCCTGGCGGTGGGTCAGAGCAACGGCAAGAAGGTGCTGGCCTATTCTACCATCAGCAACCTGGGGCTGATCTTCGCCTGCACCGGCCTCAACACGGCCGAGTCCATGACCGCCGCCATGCTGCTGCTGGCCTTCCACGCCGTGGTCAAGGCCATGCTCTTCCTGAGCGTGGGGGCCATCGAGCAGCACATTGCAAGCCGCGACATCGAGGACATGCGCGGGCTTTACTCCGTCATGCCGCTGACGGCTCTGATCACGGTCTCGGGCGTCGTCATGATGATCATGCCGCCGTTCGGCGTGCTGCTGAGCAAATGGATGGCCATGGAGGCGGCGGCCCAAAATCTATACGTCATCGTGATGATCGCCCTCGGCAGCGCCCTGACCGTCATTTACTGGGCGCGCTGGGCCGGCACCCTGATGAGCGACCCCTTCGCCGGCCGATTCCGGCCCGAACACCAGCCGGTGCTGACTTGGCTGGCATTGGGGCCGCTGTGCATCGGAGCGGCGCTGTTGAGCGTCGGTGCGCCGTGGTTGTACCTGAACATGATCGCACCCATGATGATGGGGCCCTATAGCCCGGCCTACGCCTTCAAGGCCGGGGGCCTGGAGAACGCCTACGGAACCTTTGCGATTATACCGCTCAGCGTGGTGGCGATGCTCGGGTTGATCGTCGCCGCCGTCGCCCTCAAGCGGGCCTTTCGGGCCAAAATCGTTTCGCCCTATTTGAGCGGGATTCAAACCGGGGAGCCGTCCATGTTCCGGGGCCCGATGAACCAACCCGTCAAAGCCGAAGCTAAAAACTATTATCTGGACACCATCTTCGGGGAGGCCCGACTGACGGATTGGGTCAATCTGGGAGGCGGAATACTGCTGACCTTGATTCTGGGAGGTGCCCTGTGACGGAGACCGCCGTCATGATCCTGTGCGGGTTGATCGCCGGGCCGGTGGTCGGGGGACTCGTCAGCGGGCTGGACCGCATCCTGACCGCCCGCATGCAGTCGCGCATCGGACCGCCGGTGCTGCAGCCGTTCTTCGATGTGGTGAAGCTGCTGGCCAAGGAGCCGCTGGTGGTCAATGTCTGGCAGGCCTTCTGCGCCTACTGCTACATCGCCGCCGCCTCCATCGCCCTGGTGCTCTTTTTCCTGCAGTCCGACCTGCTGCTGATCTTTTTCGTCCAGGCCGTGGGTGCCGTGTTTCTGGTGGTGGGCGCGTTGTCGTCCACATCGCCCTACAGCCAGATCGGCGCCCACCGGGAGCTGCTGCAGATCCTTTCCTACGAGCCGCTTTTGGTGCTGGTGGTGGTGGGGTTTTATCTCGAAACCGGGAGCTTCAAGCTGACCGATATCTACGCCTGGCCTCATCCCATGCTGCTCAAGCTGCCGTTTTTGTTCATCGTGCTCGGGTATGCCCTGACCATCAAGCTGCGCAAGTCGCCCTTTGACCTCTCGACCTGCCACCATGCCCACCAGGAGCTGGTCAAGGGGCTGCTGACGGACTATTCCGGGCCGTTACTGGCGCTGACCGAAATCGGTCACTGGTTCGAGGTGGTGCTGCTGCTGGGCGTCTGCACGTTGTTCTGGGCCACCAGCTGGATCGGCATGGCGATCCTGCTGGCGGTCACCTATTTCCTGGAAGTGCTGGTCGACAATATCACCTCCCGAATGAACTGGCG
>CAZEKN010000380.1:0-2699 GCA_964512755.1 uncultured Desulfatibacillum sp.
TCGATTTCAATCTTCATGCGCGGGTCCGCAAGGCCGGCGGAAATCATCATCGCCGCGGGACGGGCGTCCCCGAAGTATTTGCGCAGCATCGGCCAGCACGTCTCGAAATCGGCGCGGTTCGGCAGGACATAGGTGACGCGGACGATGTCCTTTAAGCTTGATCCGGCCTGCTGGAGCGCAGACTCGATATTCTTCAGGCACTGTTCCGCCTGTTCAAGAAGATCATCCGAAATGGACATGGTCTGGTAGTCGTAGCCGGTCGTGCCGGATACGAAAACCCAGTCCCCGACAACCACCGCGCGGGAGTAGCCGATCTGTTCTTCGAAGGTCGATCCTGAGCTGATGAGTCTTTTCGTCATGGTGTCTCCGGCGAATTCAAACTTCGGGCTCGCTGTCCGGCATGTCCATCGGCCGGGATCTCAATTCGGCGAGTGCATCCAGAACCAGCTGCCGGGCATCGTCCGGTCCGCAAATCTCCCCCCAGCCCCTCTGCAGCTGGAACAGGCCGTCGTAGGCGGTATCGTGGTAGGAGCGCAGCCGATGGGGGATCTCGTACTGAGTCAGGACGGAGCTCAGGAGCTGGGCCTCGATGGCGTTTTCGAGGACGGCGATCTTGATGAAAGGCGGTTCTTGCTTCGGGTCCATATCGGAAGCGTCGGTTCCGCTAGTTGCGGACGTCAGGGTGAAGTTCCACGCGCCGATTGAGAGCCCGGCCCTCCAGCGTGTCGTTTGAGGCGACCGGCCGGGTTTCGCCGAATCCGACGGCCCGAATCCGTTCGGGACCAATGCCCTGCTTGATGAAATAATCGCGGACGGCCCGGGCCCTCGCTTCCGAGAGCCTCTGATTGTATTCCGCTGCAGCCGTGCTGTCGGTGTGGCCCTGCACCTCGCCTGTGAGGGTGGGGTTGGTCTTCAGGATGGCCAGGGCCTCATCCAATACCCTGGGGTTCTTGATCGCCGCCTGGCCGCTGTCGAAATAAATACCGCTCAGCTCCCAGCACCCGTCGGCATTGACCTTTACCCCCCTGGGCGTGTTCGGGCACCTATCGCGGCTGTCGACCACGCCGTCGCCGTCGGAATCAAGCGGTCCGTAAGCCGCCGACGCAGCCTGGCCTGCGGGCGGCCATAACAGCACGTCCTGCACGTAGCGGGACATGGCATCCGGTGCGGCGATTTCATCCGCATTGACGGTAAACCCGCATCCGCCGACTTTGACGATCATATCCGTCACCACGCGGCCGTCGCAATCCCGGTCCATTAAAATGGGATAGATGCACAACCGATCACCGAGGGCTCCTCTCAGTTTTTGCACGGTTTTGTAGGCCCGGCCGTGCAAAATGTTTTCGGAACTGCTGACAACGATCATGGCAACCCGGCCGGGGTTCCCCTGCAGAATTTGACGGCTGGCTGCAGGGCTGCCGCCCATGGAACCAAGGCGCCTGTCTCGCTCGGCGGTCGAATAACCGGCCAAGGCGGCGGCGAAGTCCTCCCGCTTGTGAAGCGCCGGCCCGTAAAGCACCACCGCGTCCTCACAGCTCAGGCAGCTGCCGGATTCGAAGGCCAAAAGCCCCGCTCGAAAATCCAGCGGTGGAATCAGTTGGTTGAGCCGGGAAACGATCTCTTCGGCGCGCTCTGCCTCGAGACGTTTTCGGTACGTCGCCTCCATGGAAGAGGCCGTGTCCAGCACGACAATGAAGGTGTCGACCTTCTTGGAATACGCCTTGGGATCCAGCTGCACCGGCTGATAGGCTGCCGGCGGCAACGTCTGTTTGCCGGCGCAGCCCGCCAACGATCCGGCCAGAGCCAATACCAGAACGGCTAACCTCAGGTGTCTTTTCACGTTTCGGCCCTTTCTTTCTCAGTTTGGTGCCAAATTACTCTATCCAAAAAGCAAAAATCAAATGAAATTGGATTGAGAAGCGCTGTTGACGTCCCATCAAACGGATCAGCCCGGATCAGTACAGCCATACCCGGCCGCCGGATGGCAGGGCCACGCCCGACTGCGGCGTCAACTGCTCGACCCCAAGTATCCATCGGCGCTCGGGAGGCATGAGGCAGAGCATTAGTCTCTCCCGCAAGGAGCAGGGCCGGTGGACGGTGGAGCGAGCATCGAGGATCTCCTCCCATGCCGAGCACAACACGGATGGGCGGAAGTGGATGGGATCCAGTCCGTACCACGCCGGATTCAGGCGGAACAACCGGGCGCCGCTGGCGGCCGCCAGCTCCACGAGACCTGCGTTTACGCGCTCGGCAATCTCAAGCACGCGGCCAAACGGCAGGCGGCAGAATGGAAACATGATCGAACGGAACACCAGAAACCGGGCTTGAGACAGCCGGCGAATGCCGGCCAGGGGGAGATCCATGAGGATGATGTCCTGCGTCACCCGCTGCAGGCGTTGGAGGGTCTCCTCGACCCATGCCAGGATTCGCCCGGCCGATATGCCGTAAAGGATGTCATTGCCGACGTCGGCTACAAGTGCCCGCGTCGGAAGCGCGGGCAGCGAGTCCAGCTTCCGCCATAGGCCCGACTCGAGGATGCCTGGCAGGGTCCGGCCGATCACGCGGCTCGGGGCACCGTAGGATCGGCCGTGCCCGAGGGCGGCCAGCACCTGGACCTCGGGACCCCATGCCGCTCGGGCCGCCGTAACAACCGTCCGGAAGCCGCGCGTCAGATTGCTCGCGCCAAGTGCGATCACCCT
>CAZEKN010000381.1:0-2698 GCA_964512755.1 uncultured Desulfatibacillum sp.
CCCATGCAGCAGCTGTTCGAAATGATCGAGAGCGTCGCCAAGTCCGACGCCCCCGTCATCATCTACGGACAAAGCGGAACCGGCAAGGAGATGGTCGCGCGGGCCATCCATTGGGCGGGCGCGCGGGAGAGCCGGCCGTTCATCAAGGTCAATTGCGCGGCCCTGAACGAAAACCTGCTCGAAAGCGAGCTGTTCGGACACGTCAAGGGCGCTTACACCGGTGCCGACCGCAACCGCACCGGACGGTTCGAGGCCGCGCACGGCGGCAGCATCTTCCTGGATGAAATCGGCGATATCCCGCCCTCCACCCAGGTCAAGCTCCTGCGGGTGCTGGAGGAAAAGGAAATCGAACGCGTCGGGGACCATACCCCCATCAAAGTGGACGTGCGCGTCATCACCGCCACGAACAAGAATTTGGACGAGTTGATCGCCGCGGGGCGGTTCCGCGAGGATCTTTTCTTCCGGATCAGCGTCTTCCCGCTCACGGTTCCCCCACTGAAGGACCGCCCGGAGGATATCCCCATCATCGTCCAGCATTTCATCGCCCAGCATTGCCAGAAAAGCGGCAAAAACATCACGGGGATCAGCCCCGAAGCGGTGGCCCGGTTTTCCGTTTACGCCTGGCCGGGCAATGTGCGCGAGCTGCGCAATGCCATCGAATACGCGCTGGTGCTGTGCCCCGAGGGCGAGATCGGCGTTCAGCATCTGCCTCCCAAAATCGTCTCCGACCACACCTGCATCGGCCCGCCCCGGGCCGAGCCGGCCGCCGCCCATGAACGCGAACAGCTCGTCCGGGCCCTGCGGCAGGCCGGCGGCAATCAGTCGGCCGCCGCGCGCCTGCTGGGCGTCAGCCGCGTCACGGTCTGGAAGCGGATGAAGAAGCACCGCATCGACCTCACCCGCGACGTCAACGGATGAAGACCCGCGTGAAATCATCCGCCCCGTCCCCGCCACCGATCGCCCTGCTGTCGCCGCCCTGGCCCCTTTACACGCGTCCGTCGATTCAGCTGGGTGCCCTGAAGGCCATTGTCCGGTCGCGCTTTCCCCACGTCGCGGTCCAGGCCCATCACGCCTACCTGGCCATCGCCGCCGCCATCGGCTATGCCCTCTACCAGGGCGTTTCGGAGCGCACCTGGCTCGCCGAAGCCGTTTATGGCGCCCTGCTCTATCCCGAGCAGCGGCCGGGCATGGCGCGGCTGTTCCGCAGGGAGGCCGCGGGCAACCAGCTCCTGCGCCGCACTGATTTCGAGCAGCTGGTCTCCCGGGTTCAGAAAGCCACCGAGGCGTGGCTGGCCGCCGTCGACTGGCGGCCGCTCCGGATGGTGGGCGTCAGCAGCGTGCTGTGCCAGCTGACCGCCGGCCTCTATTTCATCCGCCGTCTGCGGGCGCTGCACCCCGGCCTTACGATCGTGGTCGGCGGGGCGGCGTTCAATCATCGATCGGCGGCCGCGGCCCTGGAGGTGTTTCCGGAAATCGACGCCGTGGTCTGCGGCGAAGGCGAGTTGCCCCTCTGCCATCTGGTGCAGCATCACGTCGTGGAGGGGCGCCCGATCGCCGATGTTCCACCGGCCCGCGGCGTCGTCCGGCGCGGTGGCGACGGCGCCCACGAGGCCGACCAGGGATTCTATCAGCTGGAAAACCTGGACCACCTGCCGCTGCCGGATTTCGAGGATTATTTCACGACCCTCTCCGGCCTCGACCCCTCGCGGCGCTTCTTCCCGACCCTGCCGGTCGAGGTTTCACGAGGCTGCTGGTGGCAGCGCGAAAGTCCGGCCGGGGAGAGCGGTGGCTGCGAATTCTGCAATCTCAACCTGCAATGGAAGGGCTACCGCGCCAAATCCGCCGGGCGGGTGGTTTCCGAAATCGATCAAATGACCCGCCGCCACCGGCTGCTCGCAGTGGCCGTCATGGACAACGTCCTGCCCAAGGAGTCCACCGCCGAGATCCTGCGCGGCCTGGCCGATCTGAACCGCGATCTGTCCATCTTCGCGGAGATCCGGGCGACGACCCCCCTCATCGAGCTTAAGCTCATGCGCGCGGCCGGGATGCACCGCGTTCAGATCGGCATCGAGGCGCTCAGCACCCGCCTGCTGCACAAGCTGCGCAAAGGCACCACCGCTATCCAGAACCTCGAGGTCATGAAGCACTGCGAGGCGCTGGGCATCGCCAACCTGTCCAATCTCATCCTCCATTTCCCGTCCAGCGACGAAGACGACGTCGCCGAGACCCTGCACACCATGCAGTTCGCCGGCCCTTTCCGGCCGCCCAAGCCCGTCCGCTTCTGGCTGGGCCTCGGAAGCCCGGCCTGGCGCCACGCCGAGGCCCATGGACTGAACCGGGTCGGCAACCATCCCCACTGGGCGCGCATTTTCCCGCCCTGGATCTTCCGCCGGCTGCCGTTCATGATCCAGGCCTACCAGGCCGCGGCCGGCCATCAACACCGCCTGTGGCAGCCGGTCCGCGACCGGCTGCGGACGTGGACGAAAACCTACGACGACCTGCACCGGGGAACGCCCGATGAACCCATCCTCAGCTATCGCGACGGCGGCGATTTCATGATCATCCGCGAACGCCGCCCGGACGGGGACGCGGTCACCCATCGCCTGGAGGGCTCTTCACGCCAGATCTACATCTTCTGCAGCCATCACCGTTCACACCCGCGCATCCTCGCGAACTTCAGCACCCTGCCGGCGGACAA
>CAZEKN010000382.1:0-2692 GCA_964512755.1 uncultured Desulfatibacillum sp.
AATCCAGGATCTTCTTGCGCTGGTGCACGGGCACCCCGCTGATCACGTCCGCCTCGCCGGTCAGAAGCGCCGCGATGCGCGAGGCCTCCTCGGGCACGCCCTTGAAGACCAGCTTCTGGTAGGCCGGCTTGGGCCCATAGTACTTGTCGTAGGCCGACATGGTGATCTCCTGGCCCTTGACCCACTTGTCCAGCTTGTAGGGGCCGGACCCCACCGGGTTGAGGTTGTATTCGGCATCGCCCACCTTTTTGACGTACTCGGGCGGGACCACGAACAGGTACTGGGCCAGCATGTAGAGGCCGGGCGCGTAAGGCTGAGAGGTCGACATCTTGAAGTTCAGATCGTCTACGACCTCGACGCCCTTGAAAAGGGTCAGCTTGCCCTTGTGGGGGCTCTTGAGCGCGTCGCTCATCAGGCGCTCGAAGGAGAACTTGACGGCCGCCGAGTTGATCGGCTCGCCGTTGTGGAAGGTCGCCCCCTTGACCAGGGTGAACTTCCAGGTGAGGTCGTCGACCTTTTCCCATTTCTCCACCATGCCGGGTTTGACGGTGGCGTCTTCCTGCGGCTTGAGAATGGTGTCGTGGAGGTTGTAGCCCACGCTCATGGTGGTCTGCAGCGAGCTCTGCATGATGTCCAGGCCGACCGGCTCGGCCTCCTGCACCACCACCAGGGTGTCCTTGTCCTTGGCCAGGACCGGCCCGGCGGCCAAGACCGCCGCCAGAACCATTCCCAGAACGACTGCTGTGATTCTCGTATTCATGCACTGCCTCCTTGGGTTGAGGGGTTGAGGGCATCGCAGGCCGATGCCTGAAAGGTTGGGGTCCAGACGTCATGGCGGTCATGGAGATGGCACCGCACCAGATGGTTCGACTCCGCCACCCGCGTGAGCGGCGCTTGCTCCCGGCAGACCGGCATCACCTCCGGACAGCGCGGGTGAAAGCGGCATCCCGGCGGCGGGTCGATCGGCGAGGGAACGTCACCCCGGATGAGAATGCGCTGACGGGACCGCCGGGGGTCGGGCACGGGCACGGCGGACAGCAGCGCCCGGGTGTAGGGATGCAGGGGCCGCGCATAGATCGCCTTCACATCGGCCAACTCCACGATCTGACCCAGGTACATCACCCCCACGCGATGGCTCACGTAACGAATCACGGCCAGATCGTGAGAGATGAAGAGATAGGACAGATTGAGCCGGCGCTGCAGCTCGACCAGGAGGTTCAGCACCTGGGCGCGCACGGAGACGTCCAAGGCCGATACGGGTTCGTCGCCCACCACGAGCTTCGGCCGCAACACGAGCGCCCGGGCCATGCAGACGCGCTGGCGCTGGCCGCCGGAGAATTCATGCGGAAAGCGCGTCAGGTGCTCCGGAAGCAGCCCGACCATCTCCAGGGTTTCCCTCACCCGCGCCCGGCGCGCGGCCGCGCTGAGCTCCTCATGGTTGAGCAGCGGCTCCTCGATGACCCGCTCCACGGTCAACCGGGGGTTGAGCGAACCAAAGGGGTCCTGAAAAACGATCTGCATGTTGCGCCGCAACCGGCGCAGCGGCTCCGGGTCGAGGCTCAGAATGTTTTGGCCCTGGAACCGGACCTCGCCGCCGGTCGGCTCGATCAGCCGCAAAATGCTGAAGCCCGTGGTGGACTTGCCGCAGCCGGACTCCCCGACCAGCCCGAGGGTTTCGTTCTCCGCCAGGCTGAAGGACACGTCGTCCACGGCGTGCACCTTGGCGCTGCGCCGGCCCAGGAGGCCCCGGCGCACGGCAAAGTGCTTGACCAGGTGCCGCACCTCGAGCAGCTCAGGCATGGCCCACCCGCCAGCAAGCCACCCGGTGGTCGCCGTCCACGGATTCCAGGCGCGGCAGGCGGGTGCGGCAGATGTCCATCGCCTCCGGGCAGCGCGGCTCGAAATGGCAGCCTGCCGGCAGCGCGGCCACGCTCGGCACACCCCCCCGGATTTCATTCAGGCGTCCGGATTCAAAGCCGGCGTCGGCGCGCGGGATGGATGCCATCAGGCCGCGTGTGTAGGGATGCAGGGGCCGGTCGAATAGATCGACCGTCAACGCCTCCTCCATGATCCGGCCGGTGTACATGACAGCCACGCGGCGCGTGGCTTCAGCCACCACGCCGAGATCATGGGTAATGAGCAAAATGGCGGTGTTCAGCTCCGCTTTCAGCTCCATCATGAGTTCGAGGATCTGGGCCTGGATGCTGACGTCCAGGGCCGTGGTGGGCTCGTCGGCCAGCAGCAGCGCCGGCCGGCAGGCCAGGGCCATGGCGATCATGACCCGCTGGCGCATGCCGCCGGAGAGCTGGTAGGGATACTCCTTGACCCGTCGTTCCGGAGCCGGCACCCCCACCCGGGCCAGCATGTCGACGGCCTTCTGCAGCGCTTCGGCTCGATCCAGGCCGCGATGGACCCGGAAGACTTCCATCAACTGGTTGCCCACCGTAAAGACCGGGTTGAGGGCCGTCATGGGTTCCTGAAAAATCATGCTGATGCGGTTGCCGCGGATTCCCATGAGCGCTTCGCGGCTGCAAGCGAGCAGATCCTGTCCCATGAACCGGATCCGGCCGTCCTCGAAAAAGGCCGGTGGCATCGGCAGCAGCTTCAGGATGGACAGCGCCAGAACGCTCTTGCCGCATCCCGACTCCCCGACGATGCCGACCACCTCACCCTCATCCACCTGAAGGGAAAC
>CAZEKN010000383.1:0-2687 GCA_964512755.1 uncultured Desulfatibacillum sp.
GTGATGGCGATCAAGGTGGGCGAATCCTGATGCCGCGCACATTGCCGTTCGATCAACGCGATACCATTGCATCCTGCATGGTTGTTCTTGCCACCTTGCGCTGAAGATTCCGGCTGATTCGACTGTTTTCAATGAGTTATCCGCACCGTCCCATGCTGGCACGGCGATTGCTCTCTTACCGCATGTGAGCAGGCTTTCGCCCTTTTCACTCCCGTTCCATCGACCCGGAAGCGGACCCTGGCTTAACTGAACCGTCGCGACCCTCATCCTCCTTTTCAGATCAACGGCGAGCGCCGATCGATTCCAAATTTCTCCGGCTGATCCAGCCGGTTTGACCCGAACCACCATCCCAAAGGAGGACGGCATGGAAAAGCATTCGATGCATTATGCAACCCTGCTGAAGGTGACCGAGGCCATATCGATGAGCAAGGACCCTGAGGACGTCGTTGTGACGACGGTGGAAGCCGTAAAAACCGCATTAAAAGCCAAAGGTGCGGCCCTGTTGCTGGTCAATCAAAAGTCACATGAACTGGAGTTGGCCGCCGCCAACGGCCTGAGCCGCGAATACCTTGAAAAAGGACCGCTCAGCGCCGCCAAGTCGATCGCCGAATCGCTCCAGAAAGGGCCGGTGGCTATTTACGACGTCGGCGACGACCCGCGCATTCAGTACCCTCAGGAAGCCCGGAAAGAAGGCATCGCTTCCATTCTGTCGGTGCCGATTGCGATTCACGGCCAGGTGATCGGGTCGCTGCGGGTTTATACCGCCGAACCCTGGGAATTCACTATCGACGATGTCAATCTGGTTCAAGCGGTGGCTCAGATCGCCGGAATGGCAATTGACATGGCCCGGCTCTCCCGGGGCTATAAACACAGCATCGAAATCCTCAAATCGATGCGGGACCCGAAACAGCGCAAGTCAACGAAACGAACGCCGTACGAGGGGGTCCCGGTGAGCGTTCCAGGAAGCCGGGCCACGACCGGCTAGTTGAATCTGCGTTCCATGGTTGAGCCGCAGGCGGGGCACTTCAATTTGAAGCAGGGCAGGCCGGAATCGTCGTCGGTCTGGTGTCCGCAATGCCGGCAAAAACAGTAGCCGGCGGGTTTCCGGCCGGTATTCGTACCGAGAGCCTTCTCGCCGGAGCGCATGGAGACCGTCGCCTGCGGATCATCCGTTTCAGGGAGGCCTCCCGCAGCGGGAAGGTGGGCGCTGATCTTGCCGGATTGGCCCGTGACGACGACCACGCCGGCGGCTTCCAACAATGGCTTGGCGTTGGGGCCCACGCTGCCCGTGACGAGTTTGTCGATGCCCAGCCGGATGAGCGTTTCCGCCGCCTGGACACCAGCGCCGCCGGCGGAGGCGGCGCCGGGATTCGGTACCACGCGGACGGCACCGCTTCCGGATTCAACGACCAGAAAATTTTTGCATCGACCCAAAGCCGGCTCAATATGGTCCTGGATGCTGGTCCCGTTGGTGCTGAAAGCCGTTTTCAAAGCACACCTCTAAACGCCGTTTGGTTACATGAAAGAGAGGGCCGCCATGTATGCGATCATTTTTGACGAGCACGACTTGGGAAAACCCGTGAAAAGAGTCACCTCCGTTCATCGGACACGAGACAGCGCCGAAGCCGAGCTCAGCGAACACAGAAAAACCCACGGGAAAAAAGTTGAAGAATGCAACATGCGCATCGTCTGGGTCGAGAAAAAAATCAAAACCGGGGATTCGGTGACCCCCGCTCAGTTCGAAACCTGGCGCCCGGGGGAACCGGTTCCGGAAGGTGAAACCCACTCGGACGAAGACTGAAACCCATTACCGCCGCTGGCTGGCATCACCACCGCATGATGGTCGGGCGGCCGCACGCAGGATCACGGCCTGAGGCGCCGTTTTTTCATACCCTGCTGGAGCGCCCCTATTTCACGACCCTCAACCGAGACTTTTTGTTGCGCCATTCATCGAACGCTTCCAGGTGCGACAGCAGATCCCGGCACTCTAATCTCAAGAACTTCAAGTTGCAGATGCTGGAGGGCGACACGCGATCGCCATAAAAATGGAAAATGCTTCCCTGCGCGTGGCAACCGATGGTTTTCAACAGCGCCACCAGCCGCTCCGCCGTAGCCGGGTAATCCTCGATATCCAGCGGCTTGGTAATGATATCGGCGGCGAGCTTTTTGATTTCGCGATAAACAGGAAAATGCGCGACCACCGCTTTGTCGGTACTCAGCAGCGCATTTTCCCAGCGTCCTTCCAGTTCCTCGACCGATAATTTCTCATTCATCTTTACCTGCTGGAAACGTCCGGGTGATCAGTTGGGCCGGAGGACACGGATTGAAGTGCCTCCGGCCCTATCCTGACCTCACTTGCCTGTCTCTGGGTGAAACACGTTGACTTCTCTCAAATCTTCACCCAGGTAGGTCCGTTCGTTCGGGCCGAGAACGCCCAACGCAAGGCAAATAAGGGTCCACAGGTGAACGACAGGGTACCCGCCGCCGAAATGCTCGCTCAATTCATGGATCTGGGCATGGCAGTTGTGGCAGCCTGCGATGCAGTAGTCCGCTCCGGTGGCCTTGATCTGTTCGTCCTTCAGCTTGCCGAAGGCCAGACGCTGCTCCTTGAAGCCGGACTGCAGGAAACCGCCTCCCCCGCCGCAGCAGTAGTTGTTGGAGCGGTTCGGCTGCATGTCGATGAAGTT
>CAZEKN010000384.1:0-2686 GCA_964512755.1 uncultured Desulfatibacillum sp.
GGAAACTGAAGTGCTCCATCTCGCGAAAAAAGCTGGTCTTGTTGGTGGTCATCACGTCGATCAGGCATCCGATTTCTTCACTTTCCGGATTCTTTTCGATCAGATCCAGATAATCCGCCACCCGACGGATCCCGAGCGAGCGCAGCCGCTTCATGAGGCGCGCCCGAACCAGCGCCTCCTTGTTCTGCTTCAGGTTGATGCCCGCCGCCCGGTAGACCAGCTCGCTGATTTTCTGCACCTGCTGAGGCTTCAAATCGGCCGCATCGTAATCCATGAGAATCCCCGTCCCGCCCGATTTAGGCCGCCAGCGCCGACGGCCGCACGCCGACCTCGTCGCGATGGGCGTCGCGGCGGTCGGGGGTCGCAAACCTGAGGAGACCGCCGACATCCAGAATCAGCCCGACGCGCCCGTCCGGCATGATGGCGCCGCCGGAGATACCGGGGACGTTTTTCAACGCCTCGCCCAGGCTCTTGATGACCACCTGCTGCCGGTTGACGAGTTCATCGATGACCAGGCCGGCGCGCCGATCCTCGTCCTCGACCACCACCACGATAGCTTTCTGCAAATCTTCCTGAGCATCCTCAATTCCGTAGATGCGCGACATGCGGTAAAGCGGTATCAGCTGGTCCTGCAGCCGCAGCATTTCCCCCTGCTGGAACACGGTCGCGATATCCCCGACGGCGGGCTTAACCGAACGAATGATCGATACGGTCGGAATTACATAGGTCTCTCGTCCGACCCGGATGACCATTCCGTCGATAATCGCAAGGGTCAGCGGCAGGCTCATTCTAAACACGCTGCCCGCCCCTTTTTCCGATTTGATTTCCACCGTGCCGTGCAGCTGTTCGATGTTCTTTTTCACCACGTCCATGCCGACCCCTCGGCCGGAGACGTCGGTGACGACCTGCGCGGTGGAGAAGCCCGGTTCGAAAATCAGGTTGAACACCTCCCGGTCACTGAAATCTCCCGTGTCGCCGATCAGGCCTCGCTCGCGCGCCTTGGCAAGAAGCACTTCGCGGTCCAGGCCTTTACCGTCGTCGCTGATCTCCACCACCACGCTTCCAGCCGAGTGGTAGGCGGCGATTCGGACCGTGCCCTGCTCGAGCTTGCCGTCGGCCCGGCGCACGTCGGGGGTCTCGATCCCATGATCCACCGCGTTGCGCACCATATGGACCAGCGGGTCGTTGATGATGTCCACCAAATTGCGGTCGATCTCGGTATCTTCACCCTCGGTCAGAAAATTGACGTTTTTCCCGAGCTTGCGCGCCACGTCGCGGGCGAGCCGGGCCATCTTGTTGAACGTGGCCTTGAGGGGCACCATGCGCATCGACATGCTGATGTCCTGCAGTTCGCGCACGATCTTGCTCGCGTGCGCGACCTTCTTGGATAGCCCGTGATTCTGGCTATTGACCACCGAACCGTCCTGGGCCACCATCGAATAGGCGATGACGAGCTCCCCTACCATGTCGATCAACCGGTCCAACCGCTGGGTGCTGACGCGCACCGAGGCGTCCACCACCGGCCCGCCTCCGCTCCGCATCTGTTTCTGGGTGCGCAGCGCCTGGCTGACATCAGCCACGCTGGCAGCCTGGGATTTGACCAACGCCATGCCGGCTTTTTCGTCAGGATGTTCGCTCAACGCCTTTTCGACCTGTTCGCGCCCTAGCTTGCCCTGGGCAACGAGGATGTCCCCGATGCGCGGCGCACCGGCCTCGGAGGGCTCCTCCGAAATCCCGGCCCCTTCCGGATTTCGGAGTGTCTGCAGCAATGCGTCGTACCCGTCCGGCTTCCGCAGGGGCTCACCTTCCAAGGCCTTGCGGACGGCCGTCACCAAATATTTGATCGTGTCCAGTGCCTGCAGCGACAAATCGGCATACCCGCCGCTGTAGCGGATTTCACCGTCCCGGACCCGGCTAAGCAGGGTCTCGGCGTGATGCCCGAGTTCGGCGATCAGGGTCAGTTCGAGAAACCCCGCCGTGCCCTTGACCGTGTGAAAGGCGCGGAAGACCTTTCCCACGGCTTCGGTGTCTTCGGGATCGTGCTCCAGTGACAGCAGGGCCTCCTCGGCATTTTGGATGAGATCGGTGCTTTCGGTGATAAACTCAGCCATGAGGTCCGAATCCCCGCCGGCCGGCATATAATCCTGGCAAAACGGCGGCGGAGGCGCCGGCTCGTCTGCGACCGGAGGCTCCGGCTCCGTATCGGCCTTTGGCGGCGCGATGCGGTCCCGATGGCTGACGGCCTCATCCAGCAGATCGCCGATGCGGACGATGCATCCTGGGGAGTCGGCAACGCCGCCCTCCGCCATCCGGCGGCAGATCCCGATGGCTTCCGTCAACTGCCCTTCACTGCCGCCGGGCTGCTGAAGCTGCTCCAAGGCTGACGCCAGCGAATTCCACCCCTCGCGATCTTCCGTTTCCAAGCTCACCAGAAACGCCGCCGCATCATCGATGCTCTGCAGACGCTGCTTCCGGCTGACGCGATCGGCTGCACCGATCGGTTTGAAAACGGCATTCAATCCGGCAACGGCTTCGCGGGACCAACCCGCCGGGGCCTTGCCCAGCCAGGCGGCCTCGAGCGTCTGCAGGCCGGTGGCCAATGCTTCCAGCGCTGATAAGCGGTCCGACGCTTCGCCGGCGGACAGACGTTCCAGGCCCTCGATCACCCGGTGCAGCAGGGAACTCG
>CAZEKN010000385.1:0-2684 GCA_964512755.1 uncultured Desulfatibacillum sp.
GCCCGATCCGCTGCTGGATCAAGGAGGGCTTCATCGGCGCCTGCCAGCGCTACCGAAACGAGGCGGGCCGGCTCAGCCGCGTCGCCCCCCTGCATGCGTTCAGGCAGGTCGAACCCGCCGTTGGGAGTGATCCGTCCGAGGCCATCCGCCGCCCCCTCATCACCGGCCTCGGCGCCGGCACCACCTACCCCGACTGCAAGCCCGCCCCCTTCATCGTCAAGGGTCGCCGGCAGGACGTGGATGTGGTCACCGTGGTGACCGAGGCGCCCTTGAGCTACAGCGGCATCATGGTCAAGATCGATACCGACATCAACATCGGCGAAGAGGGGGCGGCGATTCTAGCCGGAAAACGCCGGGTCGGCATGGTGGCAACCGAGCAGTACGGCTCCAAAATGCTCTCGATCGGCGGGGTCAATCAGCTGACCGGGAAAAACGGGATGGTGGTGGCGCGCACCATCGTCGACGTCGCCAACGCCAAGCCGGTGAAGCTGCGCATCGAAGGCGGGAGCCGGCTTGAAATCCAGGTGGGACGGCCGCCGGTGATCGACGGCGAGACCCCTACCAACATGCGGGTCGGCTGCGGCAGCGCCACCATGGGCCTTTTTGCGCCCCTGCTCAAGGAAGCGGCCGACGAGGTGGTCGTCCTCGACTCGCACCTGACCGGTCTGATGAGCGAGCACGCGGCGGGCCGCTTTGTCGGTGCCAAGACATCCGGGATCAGGTTAAAATTCCGCCAGAGCACGCCCGGACGCTATTTCGGCGACCACGGGCCGGGCTGGGGCGGAACGTCCATCACGCGGCCCCAGGACATCATCTCCGGGGTCGACCTCAACATTGCACGGCCAGGCATGCGGGTGTTGGTCACCGAGACCACGGGAACCCAAGGGGCGCTCTTCGAGATCGAGACGGACGGAACGCTGCGGGAAGTGCCGCTTTCCGAGGCATGCCGCCAGGCGCTCGCCGCCATCCGCGAAAGCTGCGAGCCATCCCTTGTCTCCGCGCTTTACATGGGCGGAGCCGGCGGCAGCGCCCGCGCCGGCGTAACGCGCTACCCGATCGAACTCACCCGCGCCGTGCACCGCGGCCGGGCCGTGCTCACGGTGGGCGGCGCGCCGGTTTTCATCCTGCCCGGCGGCGGCATCAATTTCATGGTGGATGTCCAGCGGGTCAAGACAAACTTCTTCTACTGGACGCCCACCCCGGCTACGATCTGCCCCATCGAGTACACCATGGAACTGGTCGACTACGAAAGAATGGGGGGCCACGTGCACGCCATGCGGCCATTCGAGGCCTTGGAGCCGCTGTTTAAAGAGGCGGAGGGCAGAGGGCATGGCGCAGAGAGCTGAAGGGAACGGATCCTGCGGAGCGTTCATTTTTCCACCCGATGCCCTATGCGCTCTGCCCTTGGCCTTTACCGGACATTGCGATGCCCTATGAGACGTCCATCCACCTGCTCCAAGGGGGCGCCGTACGGGTTGAATGCGGTCCGATGCGGCTGGTCATCGACGCCCGCATCGGCAAAGTGGCCCAACCGCAGCGGTCAGCGCGGGTAGCCGAACAAGCGGTGCGGTTGCTCGAAGGCGTTGCCCAGGCCCGTCCGTTTCTCGGGCGGAACTATCGGGAGTTGATTTCGCAGGTGGCGGATCCGCTGGCGCTGAAGATGATCGCCAGCGTCCAGGCGGTCGGCGATGACGACCTGACCCCCATGGCGGCGGTGGCCGGCACCATGGCCGATGCCGTCGCGGATTTTCTTTTTGACCGCGGCATGACCCGCGTGCTCGTCGATAACGGCGGCGACGTGGCCATCCGCAGTTGCGACGGCGAGCCCGTAAGCGTGGGCATCCGCCCCCGGGTGGACAAAGCGACCATCGCGCACGTCGTCGTTCTGGAGCCGGAGCGCACGTCCTGGGGGGTCGCCACCAGCGGGCTCGGCGGCCGCAGCCTCACGCGGGGCGTTTTGGACGCCGCCACCATTGTCGCAGCCGACGCTTCCCTCGCCGACGCCGCGGCAACGGCCGTGGCCAACGCCAGCTGCATTGCCGACACTGCCGTTGTCCGAAAACCCGCCGAGGAGATCGACCCGCACACGGATATTGCCGGCCTGGACGTGACGCTCGAAATCGGGGGACTGGCGCAAGCAAGCAGGCAGAAAGCGGTCGATCAAGCCATGCATCGGGCGGAGCAACTGATCGCCGACCGCATCATTTTAGGTGCCTTCGTGGCCTGCCAGGGATTGAGCGCCATGACGTCCTTCATCGCCGAAAGGCTTAGGACCGTGTAACTCGACCCATTCGATTCACCTAAAATAAAGCGCACAAGGAGGCGGCTTTCATGGAGGTCCGGAGATACATCACGATTGTGGAAGAAATCCTGGAAGAAGGCGGCCGCAAGATGGACCCGGCCGGAAAGCGGGCGGCGGCCATCGCCGTGATCAAGAACCCCTTCGCCGGCAACTACGTCGAGGACCTGACCCCCTTGATCGACATCGGCGATCAGCTGGGCGGCATCCTGGGCAAAATGGCGGTCGATGCCCTGGGAATCAAGCCGGAAGCGGCCGAGAACTACGGCAAGGCCGCCATCGTGGGCGAGGCCGGAGAGCGCGAGCACGCCGCGGCCATTCTGCACCCCAAGCTGGGCACCCCCTTTCGCAACGCCGTGGCCGGAGGAAAATCCCTCATTCCGTC
>CAZEKN010000386.1:0-2683 GCA_964512755.1 uncultured Desulfatibacillum sp.
TCCGCAGGCGTGGATCCAGCGCATCCCGCAGCCCGTCGCCCAGCAAGTTGATCGAAAGAATGGTCAGCATGATGGCCAGGCCCGGCAGGGTCACCAGCCACCAGGCATCGGTGATGTAGACCCGGCCCTCCGCCAGCATCCGGCCCCAGGTCGGCATCGGCGGCGGGACCCCCATGCCGAGGAACGACAGCCCGCTTTCCCAGATGATGATGTTGGCCACCCGCACGGTGGCGAGCACCAGGATGGGCGAAAGCACGTTGGGGAAGATGTGCCGCAGGAGAATGACGCGGTGCCGGGTGCCCACGCTGCGTGCCGCCAGCACGAACTCCTTCTCCTTGATGCTGAGGACACTGCCGCGGATGGTGCGGGCGTAAGTGACCCAGTCGGAAAGGCCCAGCACCAGGATCAGGTTGAAGATCGAATTGCCCAACACGGCGATGACCGAGATGGTCAGCAGCATAAAGGGATAGGCCATGAAGACGTCGGCGACCCGCATGATCACGCTGTCGATCCGGCCGCCGTAGTAGCCGGAGACGAGCCCCAGCAGAATCCCCGCCCCGCAGGCCACGAGCACGGCGGCGAACCCCACCGCCAGGCTGACCCGGCTGCCGTAAAGGATGCGCACCAGCACGTCCCGACCGAGATTGTCGGTGCCCAGGGGGTGGGCCAGGCTGCCGCCCTCCTCCCAGAACGGCGGGGTCAGCCGCGCCAGGAGATCCTGCGCCAGCGGGTCCGCCGGATAAACGGCGGGAAAGCCCAGGCTGGTGGCGAAGATGAGCGCCAGCAGCATCCCTCCGGCCACACCGCCGGGCGAGCGCCCCAACGCTTTCAGGGTTTCCCCCCACAGCCGCAGGGAGGCCCGCAAGTCCCGGAATCGTTCCGGCGATTCGTCCGTTCGCGCCGCCGCGCTCATGCCTGCTCCAGATAACTGATCTGGGGATCGAGGTAGAGATAGACGAGATCCACCAAAAGGTTGACGGCCACGAAGATCACGGCCAGGACCAGCACGGCCGCCTGAACCAGCGGATAGTCCCGGCTGAAAATGGCCTGCACCACCAGGCGGCCCACACCCGGCCAGGCAAACACCGTTTCGATGATGACGGTCCCCCCGATGAGGAAACCGAACTGCATGCCGGCCACGGTCACCAGCGGAATTAGCGCGTTCTTGAGGGCGTGCTTGCCGATGACGATCTTTTCGCGCAGCCCCTTGGAGCGGGCCGTCCGCACGTAGTCCTGGCTGAGGACTTCGAGCATCACCGAACGGGTCAGCCGCGCGAACATGGCCATCAGGCTCAGGCCGAGCGCCAGGGAGGGCATGACGAGCTGCGCCAGCGTCCCGCGGCCCGAGGTGGGCAGCCAGCCCAGGGTCACTGAAAAAAGCAGGATCAGCATGATCCCCAGCCAGAAATGGGGCATGGACAGCCCGAAGAGCGCACCCAGCATCGAGCCGATGTCCCAGATCGAACCCCGCTTGACCGCCGAAACGACCCCCAGGGGGATGGACACCACCAGCGCGAAGAGCATGGCCGCCCCGGCGAGCTCGAGGCTCGCCGGCAGGCGTTCCAGGATGAGATTGATCGCCGGCACGCGGTGGACCAGGGACACTCCGAGATCGCCGCGTACCGCGTGGCTTGCGAAACGCCAGTACTGCACGTGCAGGGGGTCGTTGAACCCGAGCTGCTCCCGCAAGGCCTCGACCTCGGCCTTGGTGGCGTCCGGCGGCAGCATGAGCATCACCGGATCCCCGGAGAGGTGAATGAAGAAAAAGCTGATGATCGAGATGCCCACGACCACGTAGACCGTGTGCCAGAGGCGCTTGAGAATGTAACGGACCATAAAGTATAAGAAAGGGTTCAAGGGGTCGAGGGTTCAAGGGTCCGAGGGAGAAGAAGGCGTCTCCCCCGGTCCTTAAGCCATATCGATCCCCCGGTCAATAAGTTCGTGCAACCAAGGAGTGGAAGGTTCTTCCGGGACAGGGGGCCGAGAGGAAAAAATGTGCATCGGCACTTCTTTTCACTTGAACCCTCGAACCCTTGAACCCTCGAACCCTTTCCCTCGCGTCACTTTTTCGGTTTCGCCGTGTTCATGATCAGATACCCGTCCCGCAGGCCCTTGTAGTCCACGGAGTTGGCCACGCCGAACACCTCCGGAATCACGTAAAGGTAAAGCCACGGCGCATCCTGGTAGAGGACGCGGTCGATCTCATTGTAGACCTTGGCCCGGGCGGCCGGATCCATGGTGGAGCGGCCCTTGTCCAGAAGCGCATCCACCTGCTCATTCTTATAGTAGTAGTCGCGGCTCTTGGAGTGGAAGAGCGAGTAGACGTAGCGGTCCGGCTCGGGGGCATCGTCCCAGAAGTAGATGTAAGTCTGGTGCAGCTTGTTCTTGTAGCGGTCCCACTGAACGGCACGCTCCCAGGGCTCCAGGGTGACCTTGATGCCCACCTTGGCCAGGTCCGCGGCGATGGCCTCGGCCTGCTCCTGGACCTGGGGCATGTAGGTGCCGAAGGCCAGCCGCATCTCGAAGCCGTTCGGGTAGCCCGCCTCGGCCAGCAGCTGCTTGGCCTTGACCGGGTCGTAGGCGTAGGGCTTGAGCCCGGAGTCGGCACCGAAAGTGCGCGGGCTGATCGGGCCGGCGCACAGGATGGCCTTGTCGTTGAACAGGGCCTTGTTGATCAGCGGCC
>CAZEKN010000387.1:0-2681 GCA_964512755.1 uncultured Desulfatibacillum sp.
TGCCGATCTTCGTCAAGGCGGGCAGCCTCATCACACGCCAGGCCAAGGAAATCCCGGGACTGGAGGAAGTTTACCTGATGGGCGCGGATGGCATGTTCTCGACTGACGTGGTAGAGGGTGCCGGAGACGCTGTGGAAGGTTTGTTCGTTTCCAGCCCGGACCTTTCCGCATTTTCTGACGACTATACCTCCACCTTCCTGCCCAAGTACAATGAAATGTTTGGCACGGATCCCATCAGCATCTTCCATGCGCACGCTTTCGATGCCACAAACATTATCTTTGCCGCCATTGAAAAGGTCGCCGTGAAGGACGCGGACGGTACCCTGCACATTGGCCGCCAGGCATTCCGTGATGCAATGTACGCCACGGCAAACTTCAAAGGCCTGACCGGCAACCTGACCTGCACTCCGACCGGCGACTGCGCCGATCCTGTCATCGCGGTATATGAGTATCACGTTGGTGAATATCCGCCCGAGCGTATCTGGCCCTAACAGATAAATTATCACGAAAAGGGGCGAGGCTTGCCTCGCCCCTTAATTCTAAACGTATTAAGAGCGCGCATACCACAGAAAACAGGCATTGTTTCAATTGCGTAGTCCACATAGAAAACGGGACCTCGCGTAAGCAATTGTTGGCAAAATCATTTACCTGACCTGCTTCACCACTTCGGCAAATCTACAAGCGGGTTGGGATATCCTTTTATCCTGACAGGAGTTGCACCATGCTTCGAAATTGGACGCAACGAATCACATTAACCGATATTATCGTGTGGATAATCGGTTTGGCCATCCTGGTCGGCGTGGTTGTAGGGTCGATCACCACCCTGCAAATTGGAAAATACTCGGCTGATAATTGGATAGACCTGACGATCAGCGGCCTGGCTTTGGGAGGAGTTTATGCCTTGATCGCCCTGGGATATACGCTGGTGTACGGCATCCTGCGTATGATCAACTTTGCCCACAGCGAAGTTTTTATGAGCGGTCCATTTACCGCCACCTTTGCGGCCGAAGCGCTGATTGCCCTTGGATGGTGGGATAAGCATCCCATACTCAGCTTTGTCATTGTGCTTGGGGTTGCGGGATTGGTATCGGCCGTAATTGCGCTGTTACTCGAACGCATAGCCTATCGGCCACTGCGAAGCGCGCCGCGCCTGGTTCCATTAATTACAGCCATTGGAGCATCCTTCTTTCTCCAGTATACATTCCGCGGGCTGTACGGCTCCGGCTTGAAAGCTTTCCCGACACAGGAAATACTCAAAGGCTTCTGGATGATCGGGACTATCCGCATATTTAAAACCCAGGCTGTTGCAATTCTGGGGGCATTCATCATGATGCTGATCCTCTACTGGATCGTACAAAAAACCAAATTGGGAAAAGCAATGCGATCGGTGTCCGAAGATAAAGAAGTTGCCGCATTGATGGGCATTGATGTGGACAAGACGATTGCCAGCACCTTTGCAATGGGAGGCGTCGCCGCTGGTGTGGGAGGAATTCTCTACCTCCTTCTTTTCCCAGTGGCACACTTCTTTATGGGTTTTTTCCCGGGACTTAAGGCTTTTACTGCGGCAGTGTTGGGAGGCATTGGCAATGTTCCCGGCGCGTTCCTGGGAGCGATGTTGCTGGGTTTGCTCGAATCGATTGGCCCGAATCTATTCCTGGATGGACTGGGCATCCCCACACCCTCACAGTTAAAGGATGCAATCGCTTTCACCATTCTTGTGTTCATTCTTATTTTCCGCCCAACCGGAATTTTGGGTGAGAAACTAACGCAGGCAAAGGCATAAGGAGATCGAAATATGCAGACTCAATCGCCTTTACTCTGGAAGCAAGTTGTTCGCACGGGTTTAATTGGCGGCGCCGTAGCAGTATTGCTTTCACTGGTCGGCATAGTCACAGCCTTCAACGAACGCTATATTGTGAGCGGTCTATTCACGATGGGGCAGGTGCTTTTCCTGGCTCCCGCGTTGTTATTTGCAAATTCAACCATCCGCCGTATCGCGCCACAACCTGCGCCAAAGATCATCCTGGCAGGCGCCATTTCCGGTCTCTCCAGCGCCGTTGTGCTTGCCATCCTCACGATCCTGGGAAATCTGATCAACCTGCGCGCCATGTTCGTGAACTCGTCCCCCGAACTCTTTGAAATGCTGACGTTCGGACAGGGATACACGATGGGTCTACTGATCCTGCTGGGATTGGGTTTGTTGCTTGGCGTTATCACAGGCGGCGTCTTTTTGCTTCCAAACAAAATACGCAATGCCGTCGTCCAGGCTGCTATATGGATTCTCATGATCGGCTTATTGCGCGACATGATCGTGACAGTCTCCTATCGCTGGGGACCGCTGGCGGCGGCCATTAAATATTTCTTTGCCGTCAGCGGACTTACGCCCACCGGCACGGTGATTTTGTTCCTATTGATTGGCGGTTTATATTACTGGCGCGGCGGAAAAGCCAAATCGCCAGTTCCATCCGCCCAACAACCCCCGCTCAGAAGATGGCTTACTCTGGCGGGAGCAGCCGCTATTCTCCTGCTTCTTCCTCCAGTATTGGGAACCTACTTTAGCGAGATCCTGGATAATGTAGGCATGTATATCCTGATGGGACTGGGACTCAATATCGTTGTCGGCTTTGCGGGCCTGCTTGACCTGGGTTATGTGGCTTTCTTTGCCATAGGCGCGTATACCA
>CAZEKN010000388.1:0-2676 GCA_964512755.1 uncultured Desulfatibacillum sp.
CATGCCCGAGTCGGCGAGCGCGTTTTCGAGCGCGTTCTCCTCCTCCCGCTCGCCCACCGCATGCAGCACCCCCAGGGTGCTGACCACGATCTCCTTGGCCACGAAGCCGGAGAGCAGGGCCACCCCGCCGCGCCAGTCGATCCCGAGCGGGGCAAATACCGGCTCGACGAAGCGGCCGATGCGGCCGATCAAGGAGTTCTCGGTCCGGTCGGCTTTCTCCAGGCGCCGGAGCGCCGCCACCGTTTCCGCGTAGACTTCTTCGATCTCGCGGCTTTCGGCGTCGCCGGCCACGGTTCGTCGGGCTTCCGCGGCGGCGGCCGCCTGCCGGATCTCCGCCGCGAAGTCCCGCTCGAGGGAACCGTCGCGGGGGAATGTGGAAAGGGCCCAGATGATGACCGACCCGAGCAGGATGATCTGGCCCATCTTGCGTAAAAAGATCTTGCTGCGGTCCCACATATGGATCAGGAGGCTCTTGACCATGGGCATGCGGTAGGGGGGCAGCTCCATGACAAAGGGGGCATCCGCACCCTTGAGCAGGGTGGAGCGGAATAGCCGCCCCGTAAGGATCGACAAGGCGATCCCGAGCAGGTAAAGGCCGAAGATCACCGTACCGGCGTGCGCGCCGAAAAAGGCGCCGGCCAGCACGACATAGACCGGCAGCTTGGCCGAGCAGGACATGAACGGGGTGATCAGAATGGTCAGGATACGGTCCTTTTCGCTTTCCAGGGTGCGTGCGGCCATAATGGCCGGCACATTGCAGCCGAACCCCATGAGCATCGGAATGAAGGACTTGCCGTGCAGTCCGATCAAATGCATGATCCGGTCCATCAGAAAGGCCGATCGCGCCATGTAGCCCGTGTCCTCGAAAATGGCGATGCACAGGAAGAGGATCAGAATGTTGGGCAGAAAAACAATCACGCTGCCGACGCCGGCGATGACCCCGTCCAGGATCAGGCCGCGCAGCTCGCCCTGCGGCAGAAGCCCGCCGACCGCCTTGGTGAGCAGCCTCACCCCGGCTTCGATCCATTGGACGGGGTATTCGCCCAAGGTGAACGTGAGCTGGAACATGGCCCAGATGAAGAAAACGAAAATCGGGAATCCGAAGAAGCGGTGGGTGAGCACCAGGTCGATCGTGCGCGAGAGGTCCACGCGCTGGCGGGTGCCGGCGCTCTGCACCTCGCGCACGATGCCGGCGATGAAGCCGTAGCGCTCGTCGGTCATGACGATCTGCGGGTCCTCGTCGTAGCGTTCGGCGAGGTGCCGGCGCTCGGCCCGGCCGGCCTCCAGGATTGCGGGGCCGGCTGCGGGAGCTGCGGCGGATAGGCGCTCCTGGACGATCTGATCGTCCTCGATCAGCTTGATGGCCGTCCATCGCGGCGGATAGGGCAGGTTGCCGTCGGCCCGGCTCAGCATGAAATCGCGCAGGCGGCCGATGGCTTCCTCGATGTCGTGCGTGTACTTCACCCGCCGGCTGCGCGGCAGCGGGGCGGTGGACTCGGCCAGGTCGATCGCCGCCCTCAACAAATCGTCCATGCCTTCATTGCGGTTGCCAACGGTGAACATCACCGGCAAATCCAGCAGGGCGGACATTTTGCGCGCGTCGATTTTCATACCGCGCGCCTGGGCCAGGTCCGCCATGTTGAGGGCGAACAATACCTTGCAGTCCAGCTCCCGGATCTGGGTGGCCAGATAGAGGCTGCGTTCCAGGTTCGAGGCGTCGATGATAACGATCACGACGTCGGGGGTTTCGTCCAGGAGGAAGTTGCGGGCGATCACCTCTTCGATGGAAAAAGGGGTCAGGCTGTAAGTGCCCGGCAGATCCACCACCGTGAGGTCGTGGCCGAACCGGTTGATGCGGCCCTCTTTTTTCTCGACGGTGACCCCGGGCCAGTTGCCGACCTTCTGGCGGGTGCCGGTCAGGTTGTTGAAGATCGTGGTCTTGCCCGAATTGGGATTGCCGGCCAGGGCAATGGTCAGGTGTTTGGGCGTCACGGGGATTTCCAGGGAGAGAGGCGGTTTTCCATCGAGGTCAGGCCACGTTCACCACTTCGATCTGCGAGGCTTCTTCCACGCGCAGAGAGATGTGATAGCCCTTGACGATCAACTCGACCGGATCCCGCAACGGGGCGTATTTCTCGACGTAAATTTCGGCGCCCTTGACGATCCCCATTTCCAGGATCCGCCGCCGCAGGATGCCCGAGCCGCCCACGCGTGCAACCGTGGCGGCCTGACCTTGCTTGAGCTCACTGAGCCGCATAGGGCCTCGTTTCCAAGTCAAGGAGCGTTCCGGATGTGCTGAATCATGGTTTGCAGCTTTGTCGAGAATACGGCGGGCACCGTCTGCGGGCCGGCTTGTTTGCACAGCGCGATGGTTCGTTGGAGAGATTGCAGACACCCGCAGCAGGCGGCGCAATGGGCGATATGGGCCTCGAGTTCGCGGCGCTCGGTCTCCTCCATCTCTCCGTCGATGTACTCCGATAGCTTGTCGAAAAGCTGCAGGCAATGCGAGGGGTTTCGGGGGTCACACATCACGGCCAAAATATCCTTTCAGCTTGTCTCTCAGGAACAGCCGCGCCCGGTGCAGGCGCACCTTGACGTTGGCAGGCGACAGATTCAAGATTTGAGCGGTGTCCTCGGTGCTGAACTCTTCGATGTCGCGCAGGATCACCACGATCC
>CAZEKN010000389.1:0-2668 GCA_964512755.1 uncultured Desulfatibacillum sp.
ACACCTGCAAGATGGTGAACATCTATCTTTACACCCGCTACGAACGATTCTGGCATTGGTTGCAGAGCGCGCTGATCATCATTCTGCTGGCCACCGGTTTTGAAACCAACGGGGTCTATACGCTGTTCGGATTCAAGAACGCCTTCGACGTTCACAACTTCATCGGCATCACCTGGTTGATCGCCTTTGCCTTCTTCGTGTTCTGGATATTCACGACCGGCGAGTGGCGCCAATACCTTCCCACCACCAAGAAGATGCTGCTGGTGGTCCGCTATTACCTGTACGGGATTTTCCGCGGAGACCCCCACCCGGTCCCCAAGCGCAAGGACGCCAAGCACAACCCCCTGCAGCGCCTGGTCTACCTGAGCCTGGCGGCATTTCTTCTGCCGGTGCAGATGCTGAGCGGGCTGCTCTACTGGAGCTACAACTCCTGGAGCGCCTGGGGGCTTGGCTGGATGTCACTGAATGTGGTGGCGGCCGTCCATCTGGCCGGCGGATTCGCCATTCTTTCGTTCCTCATCGTGCACATCTATATGATCACGACCGGCCACAGCCTCGGCGCCCACACGCGGGCCATGATCTGTGGCTGGGAGGAGGTCGAGGAGCGCGAAGGCATCGAGGAATGGGAGATCAAGTCACGCGCCAAAAACCCGGTATGAGAAAATGCATGGGAAAGCCGCGGCCGCGGCCTTCCCATGCGCTGGAAAACTTGACACCCATCCGTAAAGTAGACTACACATTATAAAAGCCTAATTCCGGCAACGGCCGGGAACGGGGGAACCAGGTTTTTGGGGCGCATCGCCGTACGGCGAGGGGCAACCTTATCGGCCTTAGCCCTCCAGCTAACCTCGTCGGCGTCGATGAGGAATACCTTCGGAATGATCGGAGGTCTTTCCTCCACCTCTTGATTCCGGAGGGCCGCGCCATGCTCGCAGAACATTCCCCATCGGTTCAACATTCCTGCTGCGTCCACGCCCGGATCGAATTCAAAACCGGCTCCTGTTTGAAGCGGACTTAAAAGAAGGACAGGGGACCGGCGATGGGCGGTCGCTTCAGTCCTGTCGTCCCCTGCTTTTTTTTGGCATCGGGTTCGATCGCAGGCGCCTGAACGCCATTGCGAAGCGCTGCATCGCAGCATTTAAAGGAGGAACAAATGTCGGACTTCTTCCAAAACGGCGAAATCGCGACGTTTCACAAGCTCAGACACCGAGACCTGGAAGATCTGGAGAGAGAATTGGAGGAAGCTTCGCAGCACCGGCCGATTTCGCTGGTGCTGCCTTATATCCCCATCGAATTGAAGGGAGCCGGGCTTCCGCGGATCGTCAAGCAGCTTCGGGACGTCAAGTACTTGAAGAACGTGATCGTGACCGTGGGCAGGGCCGGCGTCGAAGATTTTAAGAATGCCCGGCGATTTTTCGCGGAGCTGCCTCAGAAGCCGAAACTGATTTGGTGCACCGGCCCGCGCATGCAGGCGATTTATGATCGATTGAAGCAGGAAGGCATCGACGTGGGTGAAGACGGAAAAGGCCGGTCGGCATGGATTGCCTACGGTTACATCCTGGCGCTGGAAAACAGCCATGTCATCGCGCTACACGACTGCGACATCGTCACCTACGACCGTGAACTCCTGGCAAGGCTCTGCTATCCAACGACCCATCCCAACATCGGCTTTGAATTCTGCAAGGGCTACTACAGCCGGGTCACGGATCAGTTGCACGGGCGGGTGACGCGCCTTTTTGTGTCGCCGCTGCTTCGGTCGTTGAAGGCGACGCTGGGCTCCAATTCATTCCTGGATTATCTCGACAGCTTCCGTTACATCCTGGCCGGCGAGTTTTCGATGGATATTGAGCTGGCGCGACGACTGCGAATTCCCGGCGATTGGGGGATCGAGGTCGGTGTGCTGGCGGAGGTCCATCGGAACTGCGTCCTCAGTCGCGTCTGTCAGGTGGATTTGTCCGATAGCTATGAGCACAAGCATCAGCCGCTCACCCTGGAGGACCCGGATCAAGGGCTGCTCAAAATGGGCACGGACATCGCCAAATGCCTGTTTCGAAACCTGGCCAGCCGCGGGTATATCCTGACGCACGAATTCTTCATTTCGCTCAAGTCCTGCTACCTGCGCATCGCCCAGGATTTCATCGCACACTACGAACACGATTCGGCCATCAACGGCCTGAAATACGATCGTCACCGGGAGGTGAGCCAATCCGAGGCTTTCCTGCGGTGTATCGAAAGAGCCTCCCAGCAGTTCTTGCAGACGCCGCTGGAAGTGCCCTATATCGCCAATTGGAATCGAGTTGCATCCGCGGTTCCATCGATTTTCCGAATGCTGCTGGAGGCGGTCGAGGCGGACAGCAGGATATAGGCCGGTCGGGCGCGTATGAACAAGACCCTCGCTAGACTGCAGGAATGCGCAGCGATCGCTATCTTCACGGACCTCGACGGCAGTCTACTGGACCATGACACCTACTCGTTCGAGAACGCCCGGCCGGCGCTGGAACGCATCCGCGCCCGGCGCATCCCGCTGGTGTTCACCAGCAGCAAGACCCGGCCCGAAATCGAGCGGCTGCAGGTGGCCATGGGAATCCGGGAGCCCTTCATCGTCGAAAACGGAGCGGCGGTTTTTTTCCCGGATGGCTATCGGAACTGGCAGGTCGATGACGGCACC
>CAZEKN010000390.1:0-2659 GCA_964512755.1 uncultured Desulfatibacillum sp.
GGCACGCCGCGCAAGTTGATGGATGTTTCGCGCCTGATGACTCTGGGATGGTCTGCTTCGATTGGCCTTGAGGATGGGTTGCGTGATGCCTATCGCTGGTATGTGGAGCACTGCGCCGAATCACGCGCTTGAGATCGTTGGTATCTTGCCGCCTCGAAAAGTCATGTATCCAGTTCAGACTGCTATCGACCGCTGGGTGTTTGCTGAGTGAAGACACGTCTTGTTTTGTTTGATCAAGCACGCGCGTTGATCCGGGAACGGCGTTTCAATGAAGCGGAACTTCTGTTTGAACGAATCGGGCCAGCAAGTCCGGGCATGTGGTGGCTGCAACTGGAGCTTGCGCGTGCGAAAAGGCACGGCCACCTTTCTCGTGATGGATCGAGTGAGTTTCGACTCTTTTTTGCGCCTAACTACCGCGCGAACCAATACCAGCCTTTGTTACATGCTGCTTTGGTGAAGGAAGGGGTATCCGTTGAGTCTATTGATGCATCCGCTCTGGGTGCTTTACCCGAAAAAATCCTTGTAGATAACCTTCCATTTGTTTTCCATCAGCACTGGCTTAGAGAAATCTACCGTGGCCTCAGTCCAGATAGGGCTGGGTTTGATGCGGTGGACCGCTACTTTGGCACTCTGAAGCTGCTGCGTTCATTGGGTGGCAAAGTACTTTGGACGGTGCATAACCTGCTCGACCATGATCTCAGCCCAGATGAGCTGCAACTGAACGTTTATTGCTTGCGACAGATGGCCAAGGTGGCTGATCGAATCTTGATTCACACCGTCGACACAATCCCTTTGTTGGAGGGGACATGCGGGTTGGATCTAGGTGATAAATGCTGCGTTCTGCATCACCCGCTTTACGATTCAATTGTGGAAATGCCTGAATGTCCGCCCGAGATGCGCGGGATAACGCCAAGATCGGGCACGACATTTCTGTGTTTCGGGTTTCTTCGCCCTTACAAGGGGGGAATGGAACTGCTTTCGCACTATCTTTCTAGTGTTCGAAGTGGGCAGTTGGTCGATACAAGGCTAATTTTTGCAGGTTTGGTACAAGACAAGCAGCTTTTGCGTGCATACGACAGTCTTGATCAAGCTGATCGGCAAGATGTGGTGTTGATCAATCGCCGGGTAAGCGATTCCGAATTGGCCTGGCTTTGCCAACATGCTGATGTAGCCGTTCTGCCTTACCGCAATATTTTGACTTCCGGGAGTTTTTATCAGGCGACTACCTTCGCTTTGCCGACGATTGTGCCTTCTAGCGGCATGTTTGTTTCTGCAGTGGAGGATGGAATAAATGGGCTGCGCTATGCGAATGAATCCGACCTTGGGGAAACGTTAATTCGGGGGAGCATGCTGGGCAAAGTGGGCTTGAAAGCCATGGGAAAAATCGCGTTAGAACGTTGCCGCGCCGAGTCGGCATCAGCGCATTTTGCTGATCGATATAAGGCATTGCTGCGCCGGGTATTGCAGGGTGGCAAGGTTGGCGGTTGTGCCTGAATTACGAGCAAACCGGCTTGTGGTGCTTGATCCTGGTTATGGCCACCGGAATGCTCACCATCACATGGTTAATGTCCAATTGGCTAACGATCTGGCAACGGCTGATGTGGCGTTGCTGGTCGTGAGCTCGGCCGAGTTGACAGCCGATTCAGTCGCGGAGGCGGCAAGTCTTGGGTTGTCGGCGCTACCTTGGTTCACCATTCCGCGTTACCCCGATCATGCTGAAACCTTGCCTGTGCACGAGTATGAGCGACTGGCTGCTGCTTTTGCCGATCAGATCGTGGCCTTGTTCGACAAAGGTATTGTCCAGGCGGAGGACCCGGTTTTGCTTCATACCGGGTTTGCCTTTCATTTTCATGGGTTGGCGCTGGCGCTCTGGAAATTGAAAGGTCGAGTCAGCGGCCGTTGGGTTGGGCTGACGATGTTTGCGCCGGGGACTGAGTTGGTCCCTGGAACTAATGAGCGTTATGCGTTGGAGGATGGCCGGATAAAGCTACGTTACCGGCTAGCCTTGAAATTGTTGTATTCGGTTGCTAATCGGGCCGGTGTGGATTTTGTGTTGGCGTCGCCAACAAGGGCATATCAGCGAACCTATCAGCAGTTTTGGCCAGGCAAGGTCGCGCTGCACCCCGCAGTAAACTTTCGTCTGCTCTGCAATTCAGCAGTTGCTAAGTCTGACAAGCGTTTTACCGTGCTGCTGTATCTTGGATGCCCGAAGCGCGATAAGGGCATCGAGTTTGCGTTACAAGTTGGGATGGCTGCCGCAGAAAAATATTCGAACATCCAACTGGTTTTTCACTTCAATTCTGAATTTCATGGTGCAAACCGCTTTGACGAACAAGTCGCGGCTCTTCGGTACGCAGGTAAGCAATATGCGAATGTCACCGTGTTAACAGGCAACCTCTCATCACTTGAATATGACGCATTGCTTCAGGGCAGCGATATGGTCTGCCTGCTTTATGATCCGTCACATTACCGAATGAAAACATCTGGCATCTTTTGGGATGTGCTGCGAAGCGACCAGGTAGCCTGGCTGGTCACTGAGGATAGTTGGATGAACGGGGAGTTGATGGAGTTGGGTGTGGTGCACGAGACGGTGAAATTCGGCGATGTAACTGGCGCTTTACGCTGCATAGATCTTAAGAGACATCGGCCAACGGTGCCT
>CAZEKN010000391.1:0-2656 GCA_964512755.1 uncultured Desulfatibacillum sp.
CGGCATTCGGCGCCGGGAAGCAGCCCGTTGATAGTCTATCGTCCCATCATCGCCGAAACTTAAGCGGAAAGCGTCAGGAAATCCCGGCCGAAATGATGAGTTGCGGCGTATGGTTTGTTACTCCGATTCAAAAAAAAGAATGTCTAATGCGGCTATGTCACTCATCGGCGGGGCGGGTTTTCGGCCGCAGCGCGCCGCAACCAATTTTTAGATTGATTCTGCCACGCCCCCAAGCCGTATAGAGGAACCGCGCGCAGGCAGAGACGGCTGGCGGCTGCGTGGGCATCGGTCCTCCGGGGCCTGTCTGGAAACATATGATGCGGGCTTGTTGCCGTACGATAGTTCGTTGAACGGATGGTTGCGGTGCGCTGCGGCCGAAAACCCGCCCCGCCGATGAGTGATATTGCCGCATTGAACATATTTTATTGCCGGAGCAAGAAAAGCCCTCGCTGCGCAGCGAGGGCTTTTCTTCATTCGGTGTTCTCCGATCTGCTTTGCCGTTAGCGAGCACCCAGCATCCGGTTTATGACGGCAACCGTTTCATAACCGCATCCGTGAAGTCCCGGGTGCCGGCCTTTCCGCCGAGATCCCGCGTCAGCACCCTGCCCTCGCCGGTCACCGCTTCGATGGCGCTCATGAGCGCCTTGGCGGCGGCCGTCTCACCCAGGAAATCCAACATCATCGATGCCGACCAGAGCGTCGCGATGGGGTTGGCGACGCCCTTGCCGGCGATGTCGGGCGCCGAGCCGTGGACCGGCTCGAACATGGATGGATGCTTTCTTTCCGGGTTGAGGTTGGCCGAAGGCGCGATGCCGATGCCGCCGGCGCAGGCCGGGCCGAGGTCCGACAGAATGTCGCCGAAGAGGTTGCTCGCCACCACCACGTCGAACCAGTCCGGGTGCTGGACGAAATGCGCCGTGAGGATGTCGATATGGTACTGATCGGTCTTGATGTCAGGGAACTCGGCCGCCGCGGCCCGAAAACGTTCATCCCAGAACGGCATGGTGTGGATGATGCCGTTGGACTTGGTGGCCGAGGTCACGTGCTTTCGGGCGCGCCGGCTGGCGAGCTCGAAGGCGAAACGGACGATCCGGTCCACTCCGATGCGGGTGAAGACGGATTCCTGAATGACAACCTCCCGTTCCGTACCCTGGTAAAGGCGGCCGCCGGCCTGGGAATACTCGCCCTCCGTGTTTTCCCGGATGATGACAAAATCGATGTCCTTGGCCGTGCGTCCGGCCAATGGGGAGGTAACCCCCGGCAGCAAGCGAACCGGCCGCATATTCACGTACTGGTCGAAACTGCGCCGGATGGGGATGAGAAGCCCCCAGAGCGACACGTGGTCCGGCACCTTGGGCAGGCCGACGGCCCCCAGGAGAATGGCGTCGAACGGCCGCAGACGCTCGATGCCATCCTCCGGCATCATGACGCCGTGCTCGGAAAAATACCGGCAGGAGTAGGGAAACTCGGTGAATTCCATCCGGAACGAGAAGCGCCCTGAAAGTTCTTTGAGGACCCGCACTCCTTCGGGCACGACCTCCATACCGATGCCGTCCCCCGGTATCAATGCGACACGGTAGCTCATGATGTTGCTCTCCTTCGGCAAGAAAAATGGTTGTCCTACTGACGGTTAACGCGCCGCAGAACGCGTTGCGTAATTTTTCTTTCGTATACCAGCTTGGCGCGATAGTTCAAATCTAAATTTGATTCGGACGATCTATTCCAAGGACATCGTTACGGAAAAGCGCATTGTTTCTTGAAAGGCCTGGTGATAAGCAGGGAACATGAACGCGAACCCCCATCCCGCCGGCATCGGCATTCTGGTGATGGATGCCCGAATCGAGCGCATCCCCGGGGATGTGGGCAACCCCGCCACGTTTCCCTTTCCGGTACACCTCCGCACGGTAGCTGGTGCCACCCTCAAGCGGCTGATCCACGAACGTGACCCATCTTTGCTGAAGCCGTTCATCGAAGCCGGATGGGCCCTGGTTCGGCAGGGAGCCAGTGCCCTGACCACCACCTGCGGCTTCATGATCCTTTTTCAGGAAGAACTCACGCGGGCATTTCCCGTGCCGGTGTTCACATCGAGCCTGCTGCAGCTGCCTTTCATCCGGGCGACCCTGCGCCCTCGGGACCGCGTCGGCATCATCACCGCCGATGCCTCCAGCCTGACGCCGGAGCACCTGCGCAAAGCCGGCAGCGGCATGGACCGGATCACGGTGGTCGGACTCGAAAACCAGCCCAGATTCCGGGAAGCGATATTCGAAGAAGCCGGAGGCATTGACGTGCAGGGCGTCGAATCAGAAGTGGTGGAGCAGGCGAAACGCATGTTGGCGGACGAACCGCGGATCACCGCGATCCTCTTCGAATGCGCCAATCTTCCGCCCTACGCCGCCGCCGTCCAGGCCGCTGTAAGACTACCGGTCTATGACGCCGTCACCATGATCCGGTACGTGTATTCGACATTGGTGGCAACCCCTTTCAATACTTAGAAACGGCTGCCCTTTCTATCGGTCGAAAAAGATATTCTTGCCGGTGGCCGACAGCGGGATCCCCATCACGAAGTCCCAGTCCACCATCTGGGTTTCGCGCGCAACCGTTCCGATGCGGTACATGATGCGGTTGTCCACGTTCAGCATGCTGGCGGTCTTGACGG
>CAZEKN010000392.1:0-2651 GCA_964512755.1 uncultured Desulfatibacillum sp.
CACAAAGCATAGTTTGCGCCCTTCCATCATGGAGACCTTGAAGATCAGCGCGGCCAGGGGATCGGTGTCCCTGGGATGGCACTCGATCGCCTCGCCGGTCTCGGGGTGCGTCCCCCGCGCCGGGGGGATGTCGGCCGGGCTGGGCAGAAATTGGGCCACGGCATCCAGCAGCGGCTGGATGCCCTTGTTTTTAAGCGCCGCACCGCACAAGACCGGCACCAGCTTGAGCTGAATGGTGGCTCGGCGGATGGCGGCCAGCAGCTGGGCTTCCTCGATCGGCGTTTCGGCCACGAACGCTTCCATCAGCGCATCGTCCTGCTCGGCCACTGTCTCGATCAAGCGCTCGCGGAAGTCGGCCGCCTGGTCGGTCCAGTCCGCCGGGATCGGCTCGCTCGTGAAGAGAATGCCCAGCGAGGATTCGTCCCAACGGATCTGCTGCATGCGCACCAGGTCGATCACCCCCTGGAAATCCTCGCCCATGCCGAGCGGCAGCTGCAATACCAGCGGATGGGCACCCAGCTTGGTTTTCATCATCTCGACGGTGCCGAAAAAATCGGCTCCGATGCGATCCATCTTGTTGAGGAAAGCGATCTTGGGCACGTGGTATTTATCGGCCTGGCGCCAGACCGTTTCAGACTGGGGCTCAACGCCCTCCACAGCACTGAAAACGCCCACGGCGCCGTCCAGGACCCTCAGGGAGCGCTCGACTTCGATGGTGAAGTCGACATGGCCGGGGGTGTCGATCAGATGGATTTCGATGTCTTTGTAGGGGCAGGTGGTCACCGCCGAGGTGATCGTGATGCCGCGCTCCTGCTCGTCGGGCATCCAGTCCATGACCGCTTCGCCGTCGTGGACCTCGCCCAGTTTGTGGGACCGGCCGGTGTAAAAAAGGATCCGCTCGGTCACCGTGGTCTTGCCGGCGTCGATATGGGCGATGATGCCGATGTTGCGGACGGCGTTGATTTTGGTCTTTTTCATAAGTGCATGGGCCGGCGGCAGCGGCAGGCCGGCATCGAAATCTTCGAGATCGGATGGCAAGAGACTCGACTATCTAAGCCAAAGGGCGAAGGATGTCAAGGTAAGGGAGGGCTGGAAAAAGAGGGGTCAAGGGGTCAAGTGATGGTAGAAGGGATCTTCCCCCCCCTCGAACCCTTGACTCCTGGACTCCTTGAACCCTTTTTATTCCAATGTACAGCCCCGGCTGGCGGGTCCCACCAGCCGGCGGTAACGATCCAGCAAGGTTCCTTTCGGAAGCTCGACGTGGGCGGGCGGATGCCAGTTTTCACGACGTTTCTTCAGGACGTCGGGCGGCACCTCCAGCTCCAGGCGGCCGGCCGGGATGTCGATGGTGATGCGATCCCCTTCTTCGACCAGCGCGATGGGGCCTCCCAGAAAGGCTTCGGGGGTGATATGGCCGACGCAGGCGCCCTGGGTGGCGCCGGAGAAGCGGCCGTCGGTCACCAAGGCCACGGATTTTCCAAGGCCCATGCCGATGATGG
This sequence comes from uncultured Desulfatibacillum sp., assembly GCA_964512755.1. Lineage (GTDB taxonomy): Bacteria > Desulfobacterota > Desulfobacteria > Desulfobacterales > SpSt-501 > SpSt-501. The sequence goes on from CAZEKN010000392.1 coordinate 1,500, forward strand.
CCGAGGTCGGCAGCAGCTGCTCGCGCATGCCGGGTCCGCCCTTGGGGCCTTCATAGCGGATGACCACCACGTCCCCGGGCTTGATCTGGCCGCCGAAGATCGCCGCCAGCGCCGGTTCCTCCTGTTCGAAGACGCGCGCCGGGCCGCTGTGCCGGAGCATCTCGAGGGCAACGGCCGCTTTCTTGACCACCGCCCCATCGGGGGCGAGGCTGCCGTGCAGCACCGCCAACCCTCCGGTCGGGCTCAAAGGCGCCTTCACCGGCCGGATAACGTCCGGGTCGAGGATGCGGCGGCCGGCGAGGTTCTCAGCCATCGGGTTAGCGGTGACCGTCATGCAGTCGCCATGAAAAAGCCCGTTGTCCAGCAACTCTTTCGTCAATGCTGGTATCCCGCCGGCATTGTAGAAGTCGAGCGGGAAATGCCGGCCGGCGGGCTTGAGCAGGACCAGGTGCGGGGTCTTGGCGGCCGCCTTGGAGAATTCTGCAAGCTCGAGCGTCAGTCCGGCTTCGGCGGCTATGGCTGGCAGGTGAAGGCAGGTGTTGGTAGAGCCGCCAACGGCCATATCGACCGCCAACGCGTTACGAAAGGCGGCCGGGGTGAGGATGTCCCGCGGCAGGATGTTTTTGGCGTGCAGCTGCATGATCTGCCGCCCGGCCCGCCGGGCGAGCGCCATGCGTGCACCAGAGGTGGCCGGGGTGAGGGCGCCGTCGGGAACGGTCATGCCCAAGGCCTCGGCCATCATGTTCATGGTGTTGGCGGTTCCCATCATGGCGCAAGCCCCCGGTCCCCACACCGCCACTTCCTCGAAGGCGGCCAGCTCTCTGGCATCCATCTTGCCGCGCTCAACCAGCCCTTCCGCTTCCATGAGATCGTTGTAGCAGACACGCTTGCCGTGAAAGCAGCCTGTGTCCATGGGTCCGCCTGAGATCAGCAAGGCCGGGATGTTCAGCCGCGCCGCGGCCATGAGCATGCCGGGGGTGATCTTGTCGCAGTTGGTCACGAGCACCATGGCATCAAAGGCGTGCGCGGTGATCATGATCTCGATCGAATCGGCGATCAGCTCCCGGCTGGGCATGGGCATCTTCATGCCCTGGTGCCCGGTGGCCAGCCCGTCGCAGACCGCGATGGTCGGAAACTCGAGCGGGGTTCCGC
>CAZEKN010000393.1:0-2645 GCA_964512755.1 uncultured Desulfatibacillum sp.
AAAATGTCCTTGGTCGGCCAGGTGCTCTGCCAGCGCATGGTGATCGGCCCCTGGGCCTTGGCGACCATGGGGAAGCCCAGGGCCGCTGCCCCGGCTGCCGCCGCCGTGAGAAATCCTCTGCGGCTGACGCCTTTCCTGGAAACGACTTTGCCCTCATTCTTTTTCGCCCCAACTCTCTTTTCGTCCATAGACTTCCTCCTGGATGGTTTTCGCGGGCTCGAACCTCTGATGCCCGCATCTTTAAGGTTTGATGCAGCTCGATGAGAGCGGATGCCCTTGCATTCGCATCTCTCATGGCGCTGTGCGGGAAGCTGTTAAAAGCCGCCGTAACCCACAGAACCAACGCCCGAAATTCATACGGTGCGGAACAGCGGCGAATTTTATAGCTACATTGTGAACCGACAAAAATCAACAGGAATTTGAGACGCGTTCAAAAAAATGACCGCCAATCAGACTAAATCGTGAGCCGAATTATTGAATTCGCAAAGATGTCTGGGCGGTTGTGGATGCCGGGATGGGGTTGACCATCCGCACCTTCACCATATAAAGTGAAAAAGCTGATCACCGCAACTCGCTCAAGAGCGGATCGAAGCAGGAGGAAGGATGAATCTATATCGGATGCTTAAGACCAGGGCGGACGAGGGAAGACCCGTTCGCGTGGGCGTCATCGGAGCGGGCAAGTTCAGCAGCATGTTCCTGTCTCAGGCGCGGTTGACGCCGGGTGTGCAACTGGTGGGGATTGCGGAACTGAACCCGGACAAGGCCAGGCAGGCCTGCCTGCGTACGGGCTGGCCGGCGGAGGCCCTGGTCTTCGGCTCCTCGGCCGCATCCATCGCGGACGGTGCAGCGGCCGGCAAGACCGTGATCACCGGCGATGCCCGCCAGCTGATCGAGGCACCGCTGGACGTCATCCTGGAGATCACCGGGGTGCCCGAAGCCGGTGCGGAGCATGCCTGGCAGGCGCTTGAAAGGGGCCGGCACGTGGTCATGGTGAACGTGGAGGCCGACGCCCTGCTGGGGCCGATGCTGCAGAAGAAGGCCGAACAGGCCGGGCGCGTCTACTCCATGGCCTATGGCGACCAGCCCGCCCTCATCGCGGAGCAGATCGACTGGGCGCGGGCGGTGGGTTTGGAAGTCGTCTGCGCCGGCAAGGGAACCCGCTACCAGCCAGAGTACCACTATTCGACCCCCCAAACGGTCTGGGGGCATTACGGCTTCTCGGAGGAGCGCGTGGCCTCGGGCGACTACAACGCCAAGATGTTCAATTCCTTCCTCGACGGGACGAAGTCCGCGATCGAGATGTGCGCGGTCGCCAACGGCAGCGGGCTGGTTCCGCAGCGCTGCGGGCTGCAGTTTCCTCCCGTGAGCGTGGACGATCTGCCGCAGGTCCTCAAACCCCGTGAGGCAGGCGGGATTCTCGAGCACGGCGGGACGGTCGAGGTCGTGGCCAGCGAAAACCGCGACCGGTCGCCGGTGCCGCGCGACCTTCGCTGGGGCGTGTATGTGGTCTTCCGGGCCCCCACGGACTACGTCAAGCGCTGTTTTTCCGAATACGGCCTGCGCACCGACGCCTCGGGCGAGTTCGCGGCCCTGTATCGGCCGTACCATCTGATCGGCTTGGAGCTCGGGATCAGCGTTGCGTCGGCCGCGCTGCGGGGCGAGCCGACCGGATCGAGCCGCGGCTTCATCGCCGACGTGGGGGCGGCCGCCAAGAAGGATCTGCAGCCCGGCGACGTGCTCGACGGAGAGGGCGGCACCACCGTCTACGGCCGGCTCGCCCGTGCACAGGAAAGCATCGCGAAAGGCTTCCTTCCCATGGGGCTGGCGAACCATGTCAAACTCGTGCGACCGGTGCCGAAGGATGCCGTGGTAACTTACGCCGATGTCACGATCGACGAAAGTCTCTTTTCGCACAAGCTGCGCCGCGCCATGGAAGCGGAGGCCAGGAAAAGATAGGAGATCAGCACATGGACGCCGACTTTTCCGCCCTGGACCGGCCGGAGGTTTTGACGGCCCTTTTTCATCCCCGCCGGGATTACGGCCTGCCCGTGGGCGGCCCGCCCCAAGCAGCAGCCGGATTCCCGCGGGTGCAGGACATCCTGGTGCCGGTCGCAGCCGACATCGCCGTCGGCGCCCGCTTCCACCTGGGCGGCCCCGCCCATGCCAACATTCTATTTTTCCACGGAAACGGCGAAATTGCGGCCGACTACGACGAGATGGGCCCTTTCTACAACCGGATGGGGGTCAACTTCCTGGCCGTTGATTACCGCGGATACGGCCGCTCGACCGGGCACCCGACCGTAACCGCTATGATGCAGGACTGCCACACAGTCTATCGCTTCGCTGCCGCCTGGCTGGCCCAAAACGGCTTCACCGGGCCCCTGATCGTCATGGGCCGCTCCCTGGGCAGCGCCTCGGCCATCGAACTGGCGGCAGCTGACTCTGAGCGGATCGCCGGCCTCATCGTCGAGAGCGGATTCGCCTTTGCCGGGCCGCTGCTCCGGCTCTTGGGAGCCGATCCGGCTCGAATCGGCTTTCGCGAGGAGTCGGCCTTCCGTCACATCGAAAAGATCGGGCAGGTCAAAAAGCCCGTTTTGATCATCCATGCCGAATTCGATCACATCATCCCCTTTTCCGACGGACAG
>CAZEKN010000394.1:0-2645 GCA_964512755.1 uncultured Desulfatibacillum sp.
GAAGCACGCTGATGCCCACAATTTCACAGATGAGGATGGTCACGGGGGCGATGAGTACAACAGTTGTTACGTTGTCCAAAAACATCGAAAGGATGGTTGTGATGATGCCCAGCAAAATAAACAGGCGTTTGGGATTCCCCTTCGATGAACGCGCCGCGAGAACTGCCAGATATTGAAAGAAGCCTGTCGGCTCAAGCATGGCGACAAGGATCATCATACCCAGCAGAAGACCGAGCGTGTTGAAGTCAATGGCTTCGAGCGCGGCTTCCTCGGAATAAAAGCCCAAAACTCGCCCCAGCGCCACCATCAATGCCGCCCCCGCAATGGCTGTGATGGTTCGGTGGAGTTTTTCGGAAAAGATCAGAATCAGGCTGCCGAAAAAGATGACAATGGAAATGATTGCAGGGATTATCGTCATTTGTCAGCCTTGACCCACGCAGAAAGAATTGCCACACCGATATCCACGCGCGAGGTGATGCCCACCAGTTTTCCCTCTTTGGAAACGACTGGCATGTCATGCTGGTTGTGTTGTACCAACAACGAGTAGGCGCGCAGCAAGCCGCAATCTTCCTCGACTGTGATGGCGGGTTTCATCAATGTCTGGACGGTTTTATTCAGGGTTTTTGCCGAGGGATGTATATCCTCCACCGCGCCGAAATCGTGGACAAAGTCCACATCTGCGAGAAAATTGACGAAATCGGGCAGTTCGAGAGTGAGCATATCGCGCATCCCAATTACGCCGACAGGCCTATCATCGTCATCTACAACAGGCAGCAAGCCAATATGCTTTTTGACAAAGATGTTTGCTGCTTCGCGGATGGTCGTATCCGCATGGATGGAAATAACGTTGCGTTTCATGCAGGTTTTTACAGTCATGGGAGTCTCCGATAAAGTTGACAGTCACTTCGCAAGCAACTGTCAACTTTCAAATGTTTGAGATTTTTATACCACAATTATTTTCATGACTGCTGTTTGATTTTGCTCTTCCTGCTGGCTGACCGGATTGCAACCACAACCAGCGCGATAAACGTAACAGGGACAAAAACTACCATGAACAGCACCACTGCAGGCAGGGTGGAACTTTCCGCAGCGCGTAAAATGACGTACGTTACATAGGCTACGTAATACGCCAGCAACAGCCCGCCTTCACTGCGCGAGATGCGATTGTCAATGTAAAAGACGGGCAAGGTCACAAGCGCCACAAAGACCATCACAGGCAGGTCGAAATGTAAAACTCGCGACGCCACAGAAATACCGCCAGGGGCAACCAGCGCACCAATACCCAGCACGCCAAGCAGGTTGAAGATGTTGCTTCCCACGGCGTTCCCCACGGCAATATCGCTTTCCTTTTTGAGGGCGGCAACGACGGATGTGGCAACCTCGGGCAGGGATGTGCCCACCGCGACGATGGTCAACCCGATGACCAGTTCGCTCACGCCGAGGGCCTTGGCAATCTGCGTGGCGGCATCCACCAGCCAGTTCGAGCCAAGCACGAGCAGCCCAAGCCCTGCCAGAATGAAGACGGTATTGAAGATGGACTTCTTTGCCGTGCGCGGTTCTTTCGTCGCGAATTCCTCCGCGTATTCCTCCTGAACCTCGCTGCTTTCCACGCGGCTCTGGCGCAAGGCAAAGACGACGTAAACGATCAATCCGAGCAAAAGAATCATGCCATCCGGCCAGCCGAGGTTCCCGTCCAAAGCCAGCACAAGCGTCAGCAGGGACACGCCCAGCATGATCGGCGCATCCTTGCGGATGAGTTGCTCCGCGATGACGATGGGTGCGAGGATGGATGTGATTCCCAGAATAAACAGGATGTTGAAGATGTTGGAGCCAAGCACATTGCCGAGGGTCAGGTCGCCCTGACCCGCTGCGGCGGCATTCAATGATACGGCGATTTCGGGCGAGGCAGTGCCGATGGCAACGATGGTCAACCCAATTACCAGCGGAGAAACGCCAAATGCCGCTGCCAGCCGTGAAGCGCCGCGTACCAGCAAGTCTGCGCCGACGATCAATGTGATAAGTCCTGCAATAAAAAGAAGAATGGTGTTTGTTATGGTGATGCTCCTGTGATGATATTCCCTAAATATTTTTACCATGATTTTTTGGGCTTAAGATTAATTCCCTAAATACCAGATTACCTCGTCTTTCTGCGAAACAGCGCATCCTGCGAACTGCGCGGAAAAACCCCATGCTCCACTGAGCGCAATTCTTCCACGGTGAAGAAGGCATTGGGATATTCCCTCTGGATGATGTCTGCCACTTCTGGCAGGTTCTTCCGCATGACGATGGTGTAGATCAGGTTGACGGGTCCCTGCGAACCGTGCGCGTCCACGCGAGTCACGCCGTAGCCTTTTGCGCCCAGTGTTTTGGTCAACTCTTGTACAGAGCCGGGGATGATGGCGCGCACCACCAACATGCCAATCGCAAGCTTATCTTCGATCAACATGCCGATGTAATTGCCTGCGGCAAATCCACCCGCGTAGGCAAGGTACGCCACGATATTGTGAGCGCCTTTTGTGATTTCTGAGATAACGCTGACCCAGATGAAGACCTCCACAAAACCAAGCAGGGGAGCAAGAACTTTTTTGCCGCGCGACGTGAAAATGATGCGCAGCGTGCCGAGGGTCACATCTACTACGCGGGCG
>CAZEKN010000395.1:0-2613 GCA_964512755.1 uncultured Desulfatibacillum sp.
TCTGCCGTTTGGTCTTGGCTTGGGCCGCCGTGGCCCGCTGCTTGTGGAAGATGCGTCTGGCGACCTCCAAGTGCTCGTCGCCAAAGACGTACCGGAGCGAGCCATCGAGAGGCGGCCTGGGGAGTCTGCCTGTGGCAATGGCCCAGCGCACTTGGGTGTCGCTGACGCGAATGCCTTCGGCAAACAGACGCCGGATGAAATCTCGGAAACACATTTTCTGTACTCCGCTAGTAAAGGGGTATCTGATTACAACCTCATCATGGTAGCGCAGATTGCGGGCCGGCGCAATAGAAGAAAGGTCTGTCAAGGCAGAGGGCGGCACGAGGAATACACTGTGCATCGGCAAGGGACGTTAACCGAGAGGCTCCAGGGACCCGGCGAACGCATATCGCAGCGAATCCTATTGCGTAGCTCAGTGGAAAGCAGAGGCTTTGTGAAGCGCGAGACGAGACACAAGAGGAGATACTAGGCGACCTCCTGGACTACGCCAGGAAGTCGAGGCCATCGGTGCGGCACTTGTTGGCAAGCACGAGGACCAGATCATTCTACTCAAAAGAAAGAGAGGAGGCGGTTCGTCTGGCCGTTGTCGGACCACGGAGTCCGTCGGGCGTTGCCTGCCACAGAGCCAGCGTGTAAGAAAAAAGGCGAGTCCCCGGTTGTTTTGTCACCCTTCCAAGAGACCCGCCATGAACCGCTTCCTCGAACACCACGACGCCAGCATTCGTTTCGTCTACAGCTGCTTTGATCGTATCGTCCTTAACGCCGTCATTCAACCCCTCCAACGCCCGCCGTCGATCGTTTGGTTCTTCAAAGAACGGCAGGGCGTACGGGGGCACCTGGACAAGAAGTTCTTCCGCACCCTGTCTGGTGACTATCACGACTGGGTCAGGCAGTGGGCCCAACAACAGAACGTCGAGATCGTCACGCCGCCGAAGGTGCGTCGCGAGAACTGGGTCCAGCCCTATTATCAACAGATGGCACAGGACGAGGGGGTGGCCGTAATCCTGAAGACCCTGGAACAGGCCAACCTCGCCGTGAGCCAAGCCACTTCCGGGGAACCGCACATCGAATTGAAGCCCCGCCACGTGTGGCAGTACTACTTCTATGTCCGGGACAGTTCGCTGGGACCGTTGTGGCTGCGGGTCTGCCCGTACTTTCCCTTCAATGCGCGGATCTGTCTGAACGGGCACTATTGGTTGGCGCAGCGGATGCGGAATGCTGGAATCCAGTTCCGCCAAGAGGACAACGCTTTCCTGACCTGTTCCGATCCCCAAGCGTTGCAGGAGTACTCCGACGCCTTTGGCCCGGACATCCTTCGTTTTCGGTTGGCTGACGTGTGGCTGCGGGATTTGGTACCTTACTTCACGGAGCAGCAGCGGCTGACCTACTTCCACGAGCTGTTTATGAGTCAAGTCGAGTACTGCACCAACGTGATCTTCCACCGCCGCGTGAGTTTGAGTCGGCTACACGACCGGCTCTTGGATTTGAACCGCACGCTGGGCCGTCCTGACAAGATGTCGGTGATCTACGGCAGACGCATCTCCGGGGAGACCGCCCGGAGCTGCCGGAGTCGCATCGCGCAGTACGAAGAAATGCCGGTGCTGCGGTGCTTTTACAAGAAGTGCTCGCTCAAGCAGTATGTGCGCAACGGCCTGAACTTGCGGGTCGAGGGGACGATGAACAACACGTGGGATTTGCGTCTCCCGAAAGCGCTGGACAACCTGCCGGCCTTGCGAGAGATCATGAAGCCGATCAACGAGCGTTATTTGGACGTGCAACAAGACGTGCTGGAAACGTACCTGGACGGGGGCCAGTTGGCCCAGTTGCGGGTGCCGACGCAGGTGGGATCCCGTCGAGTTCCAGGGCTGAAGCTGGACGATGTGCGGCTCCTGGCGGTCATGGAGGCGTTGGTTCAATTCGCTCCGCTGGCCGTGGACGGGGTATTTCGCAGCAAGGATCTGCACGCACGGGTGGCCCGGGCGTTGGGGAAGACGACGGAGACTTACAAGTCGAGCCAACTGCGTTATGACTTGAGCAAACTTCGAGCCAAGGGCTTGGTGCAGAAGGTGGAGGGGACGCAGGGTTATCGTTTGACGGACGAAGGCTACCGGGTGTGCTTGTTCTTCTTGAAGGTCCACCAGCGTCTTCTCGCTCCGATAACCTCGGCCACGCAAGAGCCCTCGGCGACCGATCCCCAGTTGCCTGAAGAACGTCGCTCGAAGCTGGACCGGCTCTACGTTCAGCTTGACCGCGCGCTGCAAGCTTTGAGCGCTGAGGTGGGCCTGCGACCGGCGGCGTAGTGGCCGCTCGCCTCGGCCTGCGAAGCACGAAGATCGCAGTCTGCGCTCACCGGAAGAATGCCCTCTTTTGGGCTACACGTAGTCGCCCCTGGTGACCGCTCTTGCGTCACACTGACGGCGCTTCGCGGCGCACATGACCACCCAGATTGCGGCAACATCCAAGAACCGACAAAATAGAAAACAAAATTCACGTTTCTGAGGCGAGAAGGGGTGCTAAGACTCTAGGCGACCTCCTAACGCGGCCCGTGGCCGCAACCAAGAGTAGGTTGGGACTCCGTCCCGACCGGGTCGGGACGGAGTCCCAACCTACGAA
>CAZEKN010000396.1:0-2612 GCA_964512755.1 uncultured Desulfatibacillum sp.
TTACCGAACAGCGGGATGGCCGGTTCCGCAAGGTATCCTATGAAGTGGTCAGCGAGGGCCGGCGTCTGGCCGACGGGCTGAGCTGTCCGCTGACGGCGGTCGTCATGGGGTCGGGGATGGACGCGCTGGCGGCTGAAATCAAGAGCTACGGTGCAGACACGGTGGTGGTTCTGGACGCTCCGGAGCTTGCCGACTACCGGACCGACGCATACACCAATGTGCTGGCGGGCTGGCTGAGCGGTGCGGCGCCGGCGGTGATTATCACTGGAGCGACGGCGCAGGGCAAGGACCTGGCGGCGCGTCTGGCGGCGCGTCTGGATGCGGGGCTTGCAATGGATTGCACGGCCGTGGTGCTTCAGGGCGGGGTGCTCACCTGCACGCGGCCGATGTTCGGCGGGAAGATCTTCGCGGACGTCCAAATTCAGGGCTCGCCGCAGATCATCGCGGTGCGGCCGAACGTGATGCGCATCGCCGAAGCGCCGAAAGAAAGCGCGATCGAGACGCCCGTTCCGCAGCTGGGTGAGATCCGCACGTCGGTGGTGGCCAAGATGATGGATGCCGGCGGCAAGGTGGAGCTGACCGAGGCGGACGTGATCGTCTCGGGCGGTCGCGGGACTGGCGGCAACTTCGCCCCGATCGAGGAGTTGGCGGCAGCGCTGAACGGGGCCGTGGGCGCGTCGCGCTCGGCAGTGGACGAGGGCTGGCGCAAGCACGGGGATCAGGTGGGGCAGACCGGCAAGGTGGTGTCCCCGGCGTTGTACGTGGCCTGCGGCATCTCGGGAGCGATCCAACACCTGGCGGGCATGTCAACCTCCAAAGTGATCGTAGCCATCAACAAGGACGGAGAGGCGCCTATTTTTTCCAAGGCGGACTACGGCGCGGTCGGCGACATCTTCCAGATCCTGCCCGCGGTCACCGAGGCGGTGAAAAAGCTGAAGGGGTAAGGGGTCGAGGATAAGGTCATGCAACGCGAACAGCTCGAATTCGACGTTCTCTTCGTGGGCGCGGGGCCGGCCAACCTCGCCGGCGCCATCCACCTGAAAAAGATCGCTCAGCAGAAGGGCCGGGAAATTGAAGTCGCCGTAATCGAAAAGGCCGAATCCATTGGCGCCCATTCCCTGAGCGGGGCCGTGCTGGATCCGCGGGCGTTGCGGGAACTGGTGCCGGATTTCCGCGAGCGGGACTGCCCCATCGAGGAATCGGATCTGCGCGATGGAGTCTTCTATTTGACGGCGGGCAGCCAGTTCCGGCTGCCCTATGTCCCGCCGTACATGCACAACGAAGGCTGTTTCATCATCAGCCTGTCGAAGTTTTGCGTCTGGCTCGGATCCATCGCCGAGGAACTCGGGGTGAATGTCTTTCCGGGATTTGCCGGCGTGGAAGCCCTTTACGACGAGTCCGGCCGGCGGGTGATCGGGGTTCGTACGGGCGACAAGGGCATTGACAAGGAGAGCAAACCCAAGTCCAATTTCGAGCCGGGGGTCGATCTGCTGGCCAAGGTGACGGTCTTCGGCGAAGGGCCCAAGGGGAGCCTGATTCGCGAAGTCGCCAAAAAACAGGACATCTTCGCCGGCCGAATGCCCCAGGTTTTTGAGACCGCCATTAAGGAAGTGATCGAAATTCCGGCTTCCAACCCCTTTCTGACCGGTCCCTTCACGGTGGTGCATACTTTCGGTTATCCTCTGGGGCTCAACACCAAGGGGGGTGGGTTTCTTTATCGGATGAAGGGAAACCGGGTGTCCTTGGGCTTAGTGGTGGGTCTGGATTACGAAGATGCGATGCTGGAGCCCTATCAGGAGTTCTTGAGGTTCAAGAAGCATCCCCTGATCGCCGACATGATCCGCGGCGGCAAGGTGCTGCAGCAGGGAGCCAAGACCTTGGCCGCGGGCGGCTGGTACACTCTGCCGCAGCTGGCCGTGGACGGAGCGGTCTTTGTCGGCGACAGTGCGTCGATGCTGAATGTGCAGCGGCTGAAGGGCATTCACACCGCCATGAAATCCGGCATGCTGGCGGCCGAGACGATCCTATCGGCCGTCATGAAGGACGATGTTCGTGCGGCGGTTCTCGATGACTACCGCATCAAGCTGGATGGCAGCTGGATTCGGGGCGAGCTTTATGCCGCCCGGAATTTCGGCCAGGCCCTCTCGCGGAAGGGAGTCGCCAAGTTCGTCGCACTGGGCGCTCAGTTTGTCAGCGGCGGCCGCGGGTTCACCGACCCGATGAAGATTCACGACGATGCCGGCACGCTGAAACCGGGTTCGTTAAGACCGCCGACCCCGGTCCAGGATCTCGACGGTACGCTTTATCTGGACAAGCTCACCGGCGTTTACCTTTCGGCTACCAAGCACGAGGAAGATCAGCCCTGTCATCTGCTCATCCCCGACCCGGACCTGTGCGTCACGCGCTGTTGGGAGACTTTCCGCAGCCCCTGCACCCGGTTCTGTCCCGGCCAGGTGTATGAAATGGACACGACCGACGAGGGCCGGCCGCGCCTGAAATTGAATCCCTCGAACTGTCTGCACTGCAAAACGTGCGAGATCAAGGACCCCTTCAAGAACATCATCTGGACCTGCCCCGAGGGGGGCGGTGGACCGAAGTATTCAATCGTTTGA
>CAZEKN010000397.1:0-2610 GCA_964512755.1 uncultured Desulfatibacillum sp.
CGCAGCATGTCGGTCTCGGTGATGATGCCGACCAGCCGGCCGTTCTTGGTCACCGGGAGGCCGCCGATCTTGTGCTTATAAATGATCTGCGCCGCCGTTTCGATATCGTCGTCGGGCGCTACGGTAAACGGGTCGGTGATCATCAGGTCTTTCAGATCGACATCGCCCAGCATGGAGGGAATGAGGCCCTGTTTTAAATCGGCCAGTGTGACTAGACCCTCCAGCTTGCGACCCTTGGACACCACCGGCAAGTGGCGGATGTGGTTGGCCTTCATCAACTCGATCGCATCGCTGATGGAAGCGTTGGCGGTGATGGCGATGGGATTGGGGATCATCAAATCGCGGATCTTCATCTCGCACCCCTGATGCCGTCGTGAAACGACAAATCATGGTGTTGCACTGAGATTCTTATTACATCGGATTTGCTTCCCTTGGCAATAGAAAAAGGAGGATGTACCGCAGTGAACCGCGTCTATCCGCCGGCTCGCATATGCCGAGCGTTCTTTCCGCCCGGCCGGCAGGGGGAGAGGCAGACGGTTTTTCAGCAGGCTCGATGAGGGATATGACTGCAGAGCGGCTCTTCAGCCAAGTAGTCACCGGTGGCCTCGAAGGCCCGTGCACGGCAACCGCCGCAGACCCGTTTGAACTCGCATTGGCCGCATTTGCCCTCCAGGCGGTCATAATCCCGCAGGGCCTTGAAAACCTCCGCATGTTGCCAGATGTGGCCGAAGGAGGCCTGCCGAACGTTTCCGCAGAGGGTGGAGAGGAAACCGCAGGGCTGGACGTCGCCGACATGGGAGACGAAGCAGAAGCCGATACCGCCGAGGCATCCGCGGGTGACGGCATCGAGGCCGTGAGTCTGGAATGATACGGGTTTACCCTCTTGGGCGGAACGCTGCCGAAGAATGCGGTAGTAATGCGGGGCGCACGTGGCCTTCAGCTCCAGGGGGGTCTTGCCGCGCTGGTCATAGAACCAGTTCAGGGTGCGCTCGTACTCCTCGGCGGTGATCGCCTGGTCGACGATGTATTTTCCACGGCCGGTGGGAACCAGCAGAAAGATGTGGTGTGCGACGGCCCCGAGGTCGGCTGCCAGCTTCTGGATTTTCGGAATTTGGTCGAGATTGAACTGGGTGACGGTGGTGTTGATCTGAAAGGGGATGCCGGCCTGCTTGATGAGTTCGATACCGCGCAAAGCGCCGTCAAAGGCTCCCGGAACCTTGCGGAATTCGTCGTGCGTGTCTGCGCTGGCGCCGTCCAAGCTGATGCTCAGCCGCTGGATGCCCACTTCGGCCAGTCGGCGGGCGATGTCCCCCGTGATCAAGGTGCCGTTGGGGGCCATCACCATGCGTAGGCCCAGGCGAGTCCCGTAATGCGCCAAGTCGAAGATGTCCGGCCGCAGCAGGGGTTCCCCGCCCGTAAGGATCACGATCGGCTTTCCCACCTCGGCGATCTGGTCGAGCAGGCGGAAGCCTTCCGGGGTGTCGAGTTCACCGGCGTAAGGGCCCAGCGTCGCCGACGCCCGGCAATGAACGCAGGACAGGTTGCAGTTGCGGGTGGTTTCCCATGCTACCAGGCGCAGGGTTGAGTTTTCTCCTGTCCCGTGGGGGGCGGCGCGCTTTGAATGCGGGTGCGTCATCGTCCGCTATTTCCAAGCAGCCGCGCTGCATCTGCGGCGAAATACGTCAGGATCATGTCTGCTCCGGCCCGCTTGATCGCCGTGAGAGTTTCCATCATGACCCGCGGGCCGTCCAGCCAACCCATTTGCTCGGCCGCCTTGATCATGGAGAACTCGCCGCTGACGTTGTAGGCGGCCACCGGCAAGTCGAATTCCTGGCGCACGCGATAGATGATGTCCAGATAGGGCAACGCCGGTTTCACCATGATGATGTCGGCTCCCTCCTCGACGTCCAAGGTGGCCTCGCGGATCGCTTCCAAGGCGTTAGCCGGGTCCATCTGATACGTGCGGCGGTCGCCGAATTTCGGAGCGGAATCGGCTGCGGCGCGGAAAGGGCCGTAATAGGCTGAACAGTATTTGGCGGAGTAAGCCATGATCGGAACCTGGCTGAAGTTGTTTTCGTCGAGCGCTTCCCGAATCTCCGCAACCCGTCCGTCCATCATATCGGAAGGTGCCACCATGTCGGCTCCGGCCTTGGCGTGCGACAGCGCGGTGCGGGCGATCAGGTCCAACGAGGCGTCGTTGTCGACGCAGCCGTCTTCCACGCAGCCGCAGTGCCCGTGGTCGGTATACTGGCACAGGCACACATCGGTGATCAAAGCCAGGTCCGGCACGGCATCCTTGAGCGAGCGGGTGGCGCGTTGGACAATGCCGTCGTCCGCATAAGCCGAGGTCGCCAGCGGGTCCTTGTGATCCGGTACCCCGAAGAGAATCACGGCCGGGATCCCGAGTTGATGGGCCTCGCGCGCGGTCTTCACCAGGTTGTCGACGGAGAGCTGAAAATGCCCGGGCATGGAGGCGATCGGATTCCGGATGTTCTTGCCGCCAATAGCAAACAGTGGCAGGATCAAATCGTTCACCGTCAGGACGGTTTCGCGAATCATGCGTCGAAATGCTTCATTCTGACGCATCCGGCGAGGGCGGTAGTCGGGAAA
>CAZEKN010000398.1:0-2601 GCA_964512755.1 uncultured Desulfatibacillum sp.
TCGGCCTTCGGCAACTCCGGGCAGAAATGCTCGGCCACCTCCCTGCTGATTCTGGAACGAGAGGTTTACGAGGACGCAGCCTTCAAACGGCAGCTGGCCGACGCGGCAACGACGTTCAAGACCGGCTCGGCTTGGGACTTCACCAGCCGGATGGGTCCGCTGGTGCGGCCTCCGAGCGGCCCGCTCAAGGAGGCCTTGACGGGCCTTGAGCCCGGCGAATCCTGGGCGCTCGAGCCGCAGCCGCTCGCCGGCAACCCGCACCTCTGGACGCCGGGAATCAAGTGGGATGTGCCGGCCGGCGGTGCGACCCACCGGACGGAATTCTTCGGCCCGATCCTGGGTGTCATGCGCGCCGAGAACCTGGAGCAAGCGGTGGCCCTGGCCAACCAGACCGGCTACGGCCTGACCGCCGGCCTGGAGAGCCTCGACCGCCGCGAGCAGGATCGCTGGAAAAACGGCATCCGTGCCGGCAACCTCTACGTCAACCGCGGCACCACCGGCGCCATGGTCCTGCGCCAGCCGTTCGGCGGCATGGGCCGATCCGCCCTGGGGGCGGGCATCAAAACCGGCGGGCCGCATTATGTCACCCAGTTTCTCGATGCCGAGGAAATCGGTCCTCCGCCGGCCGGGCCGCTGGCAAGCCCCCATCCGCTGCTGCGGATCGCTCAGCGCTGGCGGCACCGCCTCGACGGCGACGGATTCGGCCGCGATACCGATGACGTCCGTAAAACCGTTCTCGCCATCCACAGTTATCTTTATTGGGTCGAAACCGAATTCTCCCGGGAGATCGACTTCTTTCACCTGCGCGGCCAGGACAACATCCTCCGCCATCTGCCGGTCGGAACCGTGGTCGTCCGGCTTCACTCCGAGGACAGCCTGTTCGAGATCCTGGCCCGGATGGCCGCTGTCAAGGCCACCGGCAACCATCTGCGCGTCAGCATTCCCAAGGGGGTGGACACGCCGGCCATCCGCTTCTTGGATGCGTCCGAGGGCCGGCGCATGACCGTCCAGGCTCCGGTTTTTGAAGAAACCGACGCGGACCTGATCGCCTCGATTCCGAGGGTCGACCGCATCCGCTACGCCGCCCCGGACCGCGTCCCGCAGGAGGTGTTCGCTGCCGCCGCCGAGACCGGTTTCTACATCGCCCGCGCCCCGGTCCGGATGGAAGGCCGCCTCGAGCTTCTGCACTACTACCGGCAGCAGAGCATCTGCACGAACTACCACCGCTACGGAAACCTGGGCTTTCGATCCGGAGAGTTCACGGATGACTGACGGGGGGCTTTATTTTTTCCCAAATGGAAATAAATTGGAGTTGAGGTTTCTGACCATGCTGAAACGAATCGCATTTCTGCTGCTGGCCGGCTGTGTTTCTGCCGCGCACGCGGAAGTCGGCGACACGGCGGTCGCCGTCTGGAAGCACAACGCCCTGGGAGCGTTCACCATGAGCTTCGACGACAGCATGGAAACCCACGTCCGCGTGGCCATGCCCGCGATCATTCAGAGAGGTCTGGTGGGGACGTGGTTCATCAATCCCGGACTCGCCAGGCATCGGAAGAATTCGAAGGTATGGGAAATCGATGGGCCTAAGAACGGGCAGGAATATGCCAACCACACCTGGGAGCACATCGGGGCCAAAGACTACCAGGAAGCGGATTTCCAAATCGGAGCCTGCGCGCGTTATATCTGGGCGCTGAGGAGGCCGGATGCCAGCAGACTGCTCGCGTTCGCCAGCGGCGGAGGGACGACGTGGAACGTAACTGACTCTGAAAAGGAAGATCTCAAGAGTCGATATCACTCGATCACACGCAGCTCGGAGCTATCCGCCCGAACCGATCTGGGGGTTGACGGCGAGAAGCTGATCGCCAAAGCGCGCGAATCGATTGACGAGGGCCGATGGGTCGCCATCCATTTTCATGGAATCGGCGGTGAATGGCTTTCGATCGACTCGGAGGGCTTCCTCCGGCTTCTGGATTTTCTCAGGGATCACAAGGATAAAATCTGGAGTGCGGGCTGGAGTGCCGCATACCAATACGCCAAAGAGAGAGACCATGCCCGCATCGATCTGCTGGAAACGTCGGATGCCCGGATACGAATCCATTTGACAACCGGCTTGAGTCCGGAGCTTTATGCCGAACCGCTCACGCTGATCACCCAGGTGCCCGCCGGCTGGTCGATGGTGGCGGTCAAACAAAAAGGCCAATCAAAGCCATTTCATGCCAGGAACGGGATGCTGCAATACGAAGTTGTTCCGGACAGGGGAGAAATCGAGCTGCAACCCGATCGGTAACGGCCGCGGCCTTACAGAAATACCCGGGCCGAACGTTTGGGCGGCAGGATTTCACCCATTCCATGAAAGTGGAGTGGGTCCGCCTATCGTTCGGAGTTCATCGAACCTCGATTCGGCCGGTTAGGGTTCGGCCCTTTGTGCGGGCCTTGGCTGTGACCATCATGCCGTGGGAATCGACCGGGAGCCGCCGATAGACCTCTGCCGGGTGCTCGGCGCCGCCAGCATCAACTTCTTTATGTTCATTGCCTCGAATCCAGTCCAGGCCGACGATGTGACGGATTCCATTAATGAAGCCTTGAAACAGTACAGCAAGG
>CAZEKN010000399.1:0-2582 GCA_964512755.1 uncultured Desulfatibacillum sp.
TGGTTCGCAAGGTGGTGATACCGGGTGTCGCGCCTGAAGTGCTGCGGCATATCCTATAAAATGAGGGTTCGAGGGGTCAGGGGGTCCAGGGTTCGAGGGTAAAAAATTCCCCTCCCCTCGCGGGAGGGGTCAGGGGAGGGGGTTCGGGAGACAATATGGCCGAGAACGAAGCATTGGGATTCGTGGAAACGAGAGGGTTGGTAGCGGCGATTGAAGCGGCGGACGCCATGGTGAAGACCGCCCGCGTCAGGATCAAAACCGTCGGCAACGCCGATGCCGCCCTGATCAGCGTAATCTGCGAAGGCGATCTCGCGGCTTGTGCGGCGGCGGTGGATGCCGGCAAGGCCGCCGCCGCGCGAGTGGGCGATTTCATCGGCAGCAACCTGATCCCCAGGCCCGACGACGACACCGCGGCGCTGGTCGCCGATCGCATCGACACGATCATGCCCCGCAGGCCTGCCGCCGATGACAAAGTCGCGGCCAGGGGGCGGGGCAGTAAAGCTTGAACATCAACCCGCCGGGATCCGGCGCATCGACACCCCTGACGGGGCATACAAGGAGAGATGACATGGCAGACGCTTTAGGAATGATCGAAACGAAGGGGTTGACGGCATTGATCGAGGCCTCGGACGCTATGGTCAAGGCCGCGCGCGTGACGCTGGTGGGCTATGAGCGCATCGGGGGCGGGTTTGTGACCGCCCTGGTCCGCGGCGACGTGGCCGCCTGCAAGGCGGCGACCGACGCTGGTGCCGCCGCCGCCCGTCGCGTGGGGGAGGTGATCGCCGTGCATGTCATCCCGCGTCCGCACGACGACCTGGAGAAGATCTTCCCCCTCGCCAACAAGAAGTAAGCGCGACAACCTGTCGGCGGCTGTTGCATGGGCCCCGAGGGGCGGACCGATGAATCCGGGCCCGTCGATCGGCGCCTGCATGCCGGCCACCGCATGTGCGGGAGGTTTATCGCTATGGAACTCGCCAAAGTCAAAGGACAGGTGGTCTCTACGGTGCGCGATTCCGGTTTGCCGAATCTCACCTTTCTGCTGGTCGACATCGTGGACGAGCACGGCAAGGTGACGTTTCCCAGCCAGGTGGCCGCGGACACCCTCGGCGCCGGCGAGGGAGAATTGGTCCTGCTGGTCCGGGGCAGCTCGGCCCGGATGATCTTAGAAGGCAAAACGCCGCTGGACTTGAGCGTCATCGGCATCGTGGACCAGATTTCATCCGGCAAAGAGGCGATCTACTCAAAGTACAAATAGGCGCAGACTAGACGCCGGTTGGAGCTCTGATGCAATTACAGCGTGAAGACATCGAATCGATCGTCAGTGAAGTACTGAAAAAGCTGGCAACCGCGGCCCCCCTTGCAGCGGTGGGAGCGTCCGATGCCAAAGGCGACTGGGGTGTTTTCGAGCGGCTGGATGACGCCGTGGCGGCGGCTGCGGCGGCCTTCCGGCGCCTGGACACCGTGGTCCTGCGTGAGCGCGTGGTGGAGGTGATCCGCCGCGCGGCGCGAGCCAATGCCCGGCGGCTGGCCGAGATGGCCGTGGAGGAAACCGGCATGGGTCGCATCGAAGACAAGGTCCGTAAGAATCTGCTGGTGGCCGACCGCACGCCTGGACCGGAAAGCCTCTATCCCAGCGCCATGTCGGGCGACACCGGTTTGACTCTGGTCGAGAACGCAGCCTGGGGGGTCATCGCCTCGGTTACCCCGTCCACCAACCCGGCAGCCACGGTCATCAACAACTCGATCAGCATGATCTCGGGCGGCAATGCCGTGGTCTTCGCACCGCACCCGAGCGCCAAACGCGTCACCCAGGAAACCATCCGAATCCTGAACAAGGCGATTTTCGAGGAAGCCGGCATCAACAACCTGATGACCTGCGTGCGCCAGCCCAGCATCGAGACGGCCCAGCAGCTCTTCACCTTTCCCGGCATCAACCTCCTGGTGGTCACCGGCGGCGAAGCCGTGGTGGAAGCCGCGCGCAAGACGACGAACAAGCGCCTGATCGCGGCCGGGGCCGGCAACCCGCCGGTGGTGGTGGATGAAACCGCCGACCTGCCGCGCGCGGCGCGCAGCATCTACGACGGGGCCTCGTTCGACAACAACATCGTCTGCTGCGATGAAAAAGAGATCATCGCCGTGGATGCCGTCGCTAACGAGCTCAAGCGCGAACTCGCCGGCTGCGGCGCCGTGGAAATCACGCGCGAGCAGGCTGAGGCCGTCGCCCGGGTGGCTCTGCTGGACTACCCCGGGCCCAATCCGCGGCCGAATCCCAAGTGGGTGGGCCGGGATGCCGTTGAGCTGGCGAAGGCCGCCGGATTCAGCGTGCCCGAATCCTGCCGCCTGCTCATCGTGGACGCCGGCCGCGAGGTCGATTACGTCTTTGCCCGCATCGAGCAGATGATGCCGCTCGTCCCCGTGCTGCGGGCGAGGGATTTCAGCGAGGCCCTGGACTGGGTCATGCGGCTGGAGCGGGACCGCAAGCACACCGCGAGCCTGCATTCGCGCGACATCGACCATATGGACGTCATGGCCCGGCGCGTGAACACCAGCCTCTTCGTCAAGAACGGCCCCTGCATCGCGGG
>CAZEKN010000400.1:0-2576 GCA_964512755.1 uncultured Desulfatibacillum sp.
CCGACGATGCACGCCGAGGCGCAGGCCGGATCCTGGCAGTGCATGCACTGCACCTTCACGAAGGTGGGGACGAGCTGATCACGCTCGTCGCGGCGGCCCGGATAGTAGCGGTTGATCACCGTGTAGGCGCGTTCATCCGGGCGGCGCTTCTTGTCCAGCACCGTCAGGTCGTCGAAGGGTTGCTCGAGTGCCGGCAGGCCATTGACCGTCTGGCAGCCCTGCTCGCATTTGCGGCATCCGATGCAACGAGTCAGATCGACCAGGCATCCTAGCGGGTCCGCCGGAGCCCGCGACTGCCAGGCCTCGGCGGGGCGGGTGGACGCAGCGACGCCCGCTCCGGCAGCCCCCGCCGCCTTGAAAAACCCTCTTCGGCTCAGTTTCATGTGAGTTCTCCCCCTGCTAAGCCCGTTCGTTGGTTGTCGTTTGAACAGGATCCGCGCCGGTGCGTTGATCTGTCGCCAAGCGGTGCACATTGAGCTGGTAGCTATCGGATTTGCGGCATTGATCGAATCGGAGATCCGGCCGGCTGTTGATCAGAAGAACGATATTATGGACCACATCGGGATCGGACACCGTTACGGTCAAATCGTCTCCCGGTTCGAGTCGCGTGAGGGCCTCATTGCATTGGATCACGCTGACCGGCCAGACTATGTCCCTCAGATCGATTTCCATAAGGCTCCCATGACCCACGCAATAAACCTGCCATTCATCCAGATTGCTCCTTAAAAACGGTTAACTAATCGATTTGATTTGAGTAAAATAATCTTGATAAAAAATGCGGCCGCTGTATATGTTTAAACCGTTTAAACATACGCATAAACGATTAAGCTATTTTTCTTTTTCCCCATGCAAAGGGGAGAAGAAAAATCAGGAAGGCAGGGCGAAATGAAAGACACCGATCTCAGCCAGCACTGGCACCGGATCATCAATACCATGAACGAAGGGCTCATGCTGGTCGGCCCCCAGGGCTCCATCCTGATGGTCAATCGCTCCTTCGAGCAGCTCACCGGGTACAGCTCCGAGGAAGTCATCGGGCGCTCCTGCAAGCTGATCGGGTGCGATGCCTGCGAATCGATGCTCACCTGCGACGAAACGGGATGGTGCAAGCTTTTCCATCCGGATCAGGAGGAATTGCGCCGCTGCCGATGTGCCATCATCCGCAAGGACGGCAGTCTGCTGCCGGCCCTCAAGAACGCCTGCGTGCTGAGAGACGAATTCGGAAACGTGCTGGGGGCGGTGGAGACCATCACGGACTTGAGCGAAATCGACCGGCTGGACCAGAAGGTCGAAGTGCTGGCGCGGCAGCTGGGCGACTGCGAGCACCTCGGAATCATCGGAGCCTCTCCACCCATGCAGAAAGTCTTTCAGCTCATTGAACGGGCGGCCCACAGCGATTCGCCCATCATTATTTTCGGCGAGAGCGGAACCGGCAAGGAGCTTGTGGCAAGGGCCATCCACGAACAGGGCCGGAGAAAAACCGGCCCCTACGTGCAGCTCAATTGCGCCGCCTTGAATGCCGATCTGCTGGAGAGCGAGCTGTTCGGGCATATCAAGGGGGCCTTTACCGGCGCCTACCGGCACCGCCTCGGACGCTTCGAGGCGGCCCATGGCGGGGATCTCTTCTTAGACGAGATCGGCGACATTCCGCTCTCCGTCCAGGTGAAACTCTTAAGAGTTCTGGAGACCCAGCAGTTCGAACGGGTCGGCGACCACCATCCGATCAACGTGGATGTGCGGATCATATCGGCCACCAACAAAAACCTGCTGGAGATGATCGCCCGAAAGCAGTTCCGCGAAGACCTTTTTTTCCGCATCAACGTGATCCCCATCTACCTGCCGCCGCTGCGCCAGCGCTGGGAAGACATCCCCATTCTGGTCAGCAGTTTCCTTCAGCGTCTGCAGCGCATCACCGGCAAGGGCATCAACGGGCTGACTCCGAACGCCATGAAGCTTTTCATGGAATATTCCTGGCCGGGAAACGTTCGCGAGCTGAAAAGCGCGCTCGAGTATGCGTTCGTCATCGCCGAATCCGGCTTGGTCGACGTCGAGCATTTACCCCCTCAATTTGCCCAAGGTGACGGGGGGGCGGCAGGCAGCATGCCCCCTGCTGGCGGTTCGACGGAAAAAACCGAACTGATCGAAGCCCTGCGCCGTACAAACGGGAACCAGACTCAGGCGGCCCGGCTGCTCGGCATCAACCGGGTCACGGTGTGGAACCGCATGCGCAAGTACGGCGTCGATCTAATAAAAGTGCTGCAAGCATGATTTTTGCAAATTTCCGGATCGGCGGCGGAGGGGTGCCTTCTTCGCCGGGCGGCTGAGTTTTACGCCGGAAATGGCGTCGAGAGAAGAAACGATATGAAATTCCGCTGGAAACTGCTGCTGCTGATGCTATCGGTCTCGATTCTGCCGATCGTGATGCTGAGGACGTTCGGCATACACAACGTCCAGGCCATGGCCGACGCCCTCTCGGACGAGGTTCAGGCCAACCGCCTGGCGGCCGCTCGGAACGACATCCAATCGTTGTTGAAGAGCTTCGGCGAAGCCCTGAACATGGAGCGGGAGCGCATCTCCAT
>CAZEKN010000401.1:0-2575 GCA_964512755.1 uncultured Desulfatibacillum sp.
GAATCCGCCGCCCGCGTTGGTAATCAACAAACTGGTATCGCCCTGCGAAAGGATGTGCGCCTGCGGAATGGGACTGTCCACTGGCACGCGCCAGGGTGTGCTGTTAACCAAACGCACCGTCTCGGACAAATCCGCCGGTTCATCGGGATGAGGATATTCGATGGGCGGGTTCTGCGGGATCTTTTCCTGAAGCAGCAGCTCGACGCTTTGGATGTGTTCATCGGCGTGGAAACGCTGCACCATCACGTCATCCGACAGATAGTTGCAGGCCGCCAGCAGGATCATGCCCTGGTGATGTGCCATGTAAGATTGCACGATGGCATGTGCCCGGCCGGCCGGCAGGCGCGATTTGGTGTAATCGAGCGATTCATAAAAACCGAAGCGCCCAAGCATGTTCAACTGCTCCAGGTGCGCCATATTTTCCAACACTGCCTGCGGTTGCAACGAAAGCCCAATCAGCGACGCATAGGGAGCGATGACCAGATCATCGGGCAGGTCGCGTTTGTAGCCCAGGTCCGGCACGCCAAAAGCCTGATACTGGTAGTTTTGATTAACATCGAAGGCAAAGTAACCCGACTCCGAGATACCCCAAGGCACTTCCAGCTCCTGTCCATAACTCACCTGCGCTTCGAGTGCAACGTAGCAACTATCCGAGAGAAATGTCCCGGCGTAGTTTTTGGTAAATAAGGTCGGCATGAGATATTCGAACATGGTGCCGCTCCATGAGAGCAGTACCTGCTTGCCGTTCACTTTCGTCACCGGTCGCCCAAGATGCTGCCAGTGGCTTTGCGGCACATCGCCTTTGGCAATCGCAATCAGGCCGGCAATCCGGGCTTCGGATGCCAGCAAATCGTAGTAACTCGGGTCAAGCCGTTCGGTGCTGGCGTTGTAGCCGATGTGGAACACCTGGCGGCGCTCATCGAACAAGAAACGAAAATCCATACCGGTCACTGCGGCGTTCGCCTGCTCTGCCAGGTCTCGAAAACCAATCAGCAGGGGCGTTACCGTCATACGCGCGGATGATAGATCAGCCTCCAATTTTTGACACCATTCACGCGCCGCTTCATCCTGCAGCTGTGTCTTGAAATGGTTCAAGGCCATTTGGATGCGGTCATACAGTGCTGCCGCCTGTCCCAGCGTGGGCAGTTCATCGGGCAGGCTGTTGCGGAATTCCTCCCAGGCGGATGTTTGCACGCTGACGCGCAGTGCTGGCGGCAGTGCATCCAGGCGGCTGAGCCAGGGCGCGAACAAATCCAGACTGCGCTGCATGTCTTTCAACTGGTGCTGCATCAATTCGAGATAGAGTTGGAGTTCGGTCAGGGATTCGGGATTGACGCGGAGCGTGGGATGACTCTCGAGCAGTTCCATCAAGCGGTGCGAGATCTTTGCCCAACCTTCGCGTGAGAGCCAGGCGAGAGTCGTTGTCCAGGCTGCGGGCTGATTCTGGATGGCGCTGATGCGCTCGTAAATGCTGGTCAATTCGACTTCAAAAGATTCGAGGGCGGAGTGCGGGTTGTTTTTTTCAAGAGCTTGCAGCGCTTCTGTCAGAATATCCAGAATGACGAGCAAACCCTGCCAGCGCTTGTCATCCAGCAGTGGCGCATCCGTTAGGGCAAGACAGCCCTGTTTGAGCGTAATCAGGCAGGCGGCCAGGTTGCCGCTATCCACCGTGGAGATGTAGCGCGGCGGGAGCGCCGTCAGCGTTTGCGAGTCGTACCAGTTCAGCAAGTGTCCACGATAATGCTCCAGCTTGTCCATACTTTCAAAGGTCGAGCGCAAACGAACTGCCAGTTCGAACAAACCCATATAACCCAAATCATACGCCGACAACGTGGAAACCAGGAACAGACCGATGTTGGTCGGCGTGGTATAGTGCGCGACACTGCCGCGCGGTGATTCTTGAAAATGATCTGGTGGCAGCCAGTGGTCATTGGGTCCGGCGAACTGCTCAAAAAATGCCCAGGTGCGGCGCGCCAAGCGGCGGACTTGCCTGCGCTGAGTTTCCGATAGCGGCGCGGTGATGTGTGTCACAGGCTGGCTGATCCAATAAGCGACCTGTGGAGAGATGAGCCAGGCAATCAGCACAGGAGCGGATACCAATAGCGCTGAAGAGTTAATCACCCAAATGGCAATCCCAAGGAGGATGACAAAAGTCAGGGATGCTGCCATCTCCAACCAATTTCTATATATGGTATTTTGAAACGAGCGCGCAAGATATGCCGCAGTTCTCCACTGGAGCATGTGCTTGCGCACGATGAGCAGGCGGGCGATCGTTATCCCAATTGCTCTCAGCGCCAGCAAGGCTTCGTAGGGGAGAAAGAGGATAGCGAGCGTCCAGCGTGTAAGTGGGAGCTGGGTTGGTTTGAGAAGTTGTTTAAGTGTCTGCCGCCCGAAATTGTGCTTTGTATGTTGAACAGTTTGCACCGCAATAGGCAGAGCGGAAGGCAACGGCACCAGCAGAGTCCAGACTAGGGGCGAGCCAGGCAGGAACAGCCAACCTGCAATGAGCAGCACCAGCAACGTGGGTGGCAGGAGACTGCGCCGCAGGTTGTCGAAAACTTTCCAGAGATTGATG
>CAZEKN010000402.1:0-2562 GCA_964512755.1 uncultured Desulfatibacillum sp.
CCCCGAATTCATCGATGAACCGGCGGTTGTTGGCCGTAAAGCGCATCTCGCGGTCCAAGACGGCCACATAGCAGGGGACGGCATCGAACAAGAGCTGATAGCGCTGCTGGGTGTTGCGCAGGTCCTCTTTCAACCGGCCGATGTCCCGCGTCCCGGCGGAGACTTCCATCACCAATTTAACCGCCCCGTCGTCGTTGTAGATCGGTGCGGTGTGTACAATCACGGGCACCTTGGCGCCGCTGCGGTAGCATAGGGTCTCGCGCAGGTCCAGGGCGTTTTCGCTCAAGAGGGTACGACCCACCGGGCAGCGCTCCCGGCTGCGGGACTCGCCGTCGTAGATTTCCCAGCTGAAGTCCCCGATGCGGCGACCGAGCAGGGTGCGGTAAGCGCGGTTGGCGGCCACGACCCGGCATTTCCGGTCGTGGATGGCTATAAAATAGGGGATTTCGTTGAAATAGCGGACACCGCCTTCCACTTCGCGGGCCAGTTCACCGATGAAGGTCGACACCTTGTCGAGGATCTGCTTGACGCTCAGGAACCGTTCGGTTTCGATGCGTTTGACGTAGCGCCGCCGAATCCGACGGGCGATATCCCGTTTTTCCTGCTGAAGCTGGCGCCGGAGCCGGACGCGCTCCATCACACCGCGCAGGAGCAGCTCCATCTCGTCGGGCTGGATGGGACGGCCCAGGAGCCCCGAAGCCAGCGGTTTGAGGCGGCGCGCCTGTGCGGCCAGGCTGCGCCGGGGGCAGACGACGATGATTTCAAGCTCCCGCCGGGATTGCTTCAGGATGCGCAGCAGCTCGAGGGTGTCCATGTCCGGCAGGGGATGGGAGGCAAGCAACACGACCGGCCCCTGTTTCGCACAGACCTGAAGGGCTTCGGCCGCAGAGCGGACGATGCCTGCGTCGTATCCCAGATCAGCGAGAAGCGCCCGGATGCGAATGGCGGAGTCCTCCGAGCCGTCTGCGATCAGAAAGGTGCCGATCATACCACCGTTTGACTCCTGCCCGATAAACCAAGCCAAATGCTGCTGTGCCGGGACCGTCTTCCCTGCGGACGGTTAGAATGCGAAACGATAGCCGGACCGCCAGGGATGATCAAGCCTTTTCTTGGAGAACAGCACGCCCCGTGTCTGCTGGAGGCCATCGGCCGGGCCGGAGGCTTGAACTTTTTTCCAAACTGTTTCATAAGTTGGAGAAAAACCTCCACGCGGCGGGCGCGGATGGTTTCAAGCTGTACGCATCGCCCCAGCCGGCCTCTCGAAGGAGCCCTCCATGAACATCGCCATCATCGGCTCTGATACCGAATGCATCCGCATCATCAATTTCTTCAAAACCCATTCTTACAATGAAATCGCACCCACGATCGTGGGCTTCGCCGATCCCGGAGGCGATCCGGCGTGCCGGGAGGAGATCCATCGTTCCGGTATCCCGTTGCTGGAGAAGTATGACGCTTTTTTCGAGCGCGATGACATCAATTTGATTATGGACCTCACCGACGATCCGGAAGTTTTCCGGGATATCATCGCCCGCAAGAGGCCCGATGTCCGCGCCATGAACTATCAGACCAGCCGGCTCTTCCTGGACATGTACCGGATCTACGACGACGACCAGGATAATGACCGCGGGTTTCTGCAGGCCAACTCGATCTACAAGATCGTCATGAACGATCTCATCAACGAGGACGTTCTGGTCATTGCCCCCAATCATCAGATCATGGACGCCAACGATGCGCTGCTCAAAAAAGTCGGGCTCAGTCGGGAGGAAGTCATCGGCCGCAGCTGCTTCGAAGTCACCCATCGCTACGGCTGCCCGTGCAGCGAAGAAAACTGCCCGTGCCCGCTGAAAGAGACCCTCTCCACCCTCAAGCCCTTCAGCACCACCCACGTCCATCTGGACAAGGACAACACCGAGCACCACGTCTCGATTTCCTGCTATCCGCTCACGGGGCCGAACGGCATCATCGGCGCCATCGAGATCTCCAAGGACATCACCAAGGACATCCTGATGCAGCGCTCTCTCATGCAGCAGGAGAAGCTGGCGTCCATCGGCCGGCTGTCGGCCGGCGTGGCTCACGAGATCAACAATCCGCTGACCACGGTCCTGACCACCGCCATGCTCCTGCAGGAAGACACCGACCCGAACGCGCCGCTTTACGGGGAGCTTGAAACCATCATCAAGGAAACCATGCGCTGCCGGAGCATCGTAACCGCCCTGCTCGATTTCGCCCGCCAGAAATCACCGCAGATGAAACGATGCTCCATCAACGTCATCGTGGCCGAAACCGTGATGCTCACGCGCAAGCAATCGGCCTTCAAGGACATCGAATTGAAACTGGATCTTGACCAAAAAGTGCCGCCCCTCCTGATGGATGCCCAGCAGATCACCCAGGCCCTCATCAATCTCATTCAAAACGCCATCGAATCGACCGAGTCAGGAGGCACTATCGGCGTACGCACCGAGCTGGGCGCCGGTAAAAAGAATGTCCGCATTTACGTCACGGACACAGGCGCCGGCATCCCGGCCGGCCTGCTGGAGCAGGTGTTCGAGCCCTTTTTCACGA
>CAZEKN010000403.1:0-2562 GCA_964512755.1 uncultured Desulfatibacillum sp.
CCTACATGAATGAGGTGCCGATGTGGATACCAAAAATTTTCCGCCATTTCAGGAAACTAAAACAAAAATAAAATTACGATCAATTCCAACTATTATGCGTAGAAGGGATTTTATTACCAGGGCAGCAATTGCTGCAGGATCATTAGGTCTGGGAATCGGTTGCGACCGTGAAGGCAGCAAAAAAGCAGAAAATCAGGCACAGGCAGTTGTTCTCTCTCCAGATGCCGGTAAAAAATTTGTGACTGAACCGGCCAGGCAGGTTGAGGTGCTGGCGGAAACGGATGTACTTGTGATTGGCGGAGGTCCGGCTGGAACTGCGGCCGCAATAGCGGCCAGCAGGGCAGGAGCTGAGACATATCTTGTGGAACGCTATAATCACCTTGGAGGACTCTGGACAGGAGGACTGGTTCTGCCGCTTCTTTCAACACATGCCGTCGACAAACAGGACAGGAGAAAACAGGTAATATTCGGAGTGGGAGGGGAAATGGCTTCAAGACTTAAAGATCTCGGCATGTCCATTCATGAAATAAATCCGGTCATTGATCCGGAAGCAGGGAAATATGTACTTGAAGAAATGATCAGGGAAGCCGGAGTGAAAATGCTGTTTCACGCCTGGGGAACCGGCGTAATAATGGATGGGAATATTATTAAAGGGGTTTTCATTGAAAGCAAATCAGGCAGGCAGGCAATTCTGGCAAAAGTTGTGATAGACTGTACCGGAGACGGTGATATACTTCATATGGCCGGGGAAAATTATGATATGATGAATTATCATATCGGACTGGTTCACCGCCTGGGTAATGTTGACCGGATTAATAAATCCATGCCTTTACCTAAAGGTCTTGAGATTGGTAACCCGACACCGGTTAAGAGCGTGAACTGGGTCAACATGAATGGCCCCGATGATCAGAATGGCACAGACCTTCTTACACTATCAAGACTTCAGATGAATTTTAGAAAGGAAATATGGGAGAAAACATGGAAACTGCGAAATACACCGGGATATGAAGAGGTTTTCCTGCTTGATACAGCATCACAACTTGGCGTCAGAATGTCCCGGATCCTCGATGGTGAATACAAGCTGACACTTGAAGACACCATGACATACAGATCATTTGATGATGTGATAGGGATAAGCGGCGCGTGGACAACCATGATGTACAAAGGCCGGGCTGTAAAGCCGGAAGCGAGGCCAATGTGGCAAATCCCATTGAGATCGCTTGTTCCAAAGAGAACTGAGAACCTGTTTGTCGCTGGCCGCTGTTTCTGCTTTGAGAAAGCACTGGTTGAGGATTCAAGGATAATTGGTACCTGCCTGGTCACGGGTCATGGAGCCGGGGCAGCAGCAGCACTGGCAGTAAAAAACAAAATCAGAGCAAGGGATGTAAACATAAAAGCTTTGAAGAAACTTCTTGTTGAACAGGGAGCATACCTCGGATGAATAAGCATTTAAGCCCTTCAAAAATCAGACTTGTGTCCACTTTGCTTGCGATCATTTTTGCTTTGCCATTTTCATGGGGCATTTTAACCGGATTTTATGCGTGGTTAAGCCCGTTTATCATGCTGAACTCGGTATTGCTGCTTAAAAGCTTTAACTTCATGAACCTGCTGGCACTGTTGATACTAATATTTTCTGTAGTTAAAAAGAGGTTTTTTTGTAATTATATCTGTCCAACAGGCTACTTATGCGATAGGGTTTCCGGACTTTCGCCTCTTAAACAATCAGTACATAGGAATATGCCGGATATTAGCGGACCGATTGCTCTCCTGTCGGTTGTTGCGGCACTTGCAGGATTGCCATTGCTTATTTTCTTTGATCCCATGTCGCTGTTTAACGGGTTTTTCACTGTATTAAGAGGTCATGTAACCCCCTGGGAAATTGTTGTATTTTCAGCTTTCCCTGTTTTGCTTGCTTTGAATTTTTTCCTTCCCGGTATATGGTGCTCGAGATTATGCCCGCTTGGAGGATTACAAAATCTGTCATATAGTATCCGTCAGGCATTTCCTCATATGTCTTCTGAGGAAGAACCAAAAAATATCAGGTTTTCCGGGTTGAACCGCAGATATTTTTTAGCTGCAGGAGCAGGTTTAACTGCAGGCCTTATGATTCCCCGTTACCTGAGACCCAAACCGGAATCTTTTATCAGACCTCCCGGCTCAACCGAACCGGGTGTATTCAATATACTCTGCATCAGGTGTGGAAATTGTATAAAATCCTGCCCCACTGGCATTATTACCCGTAATTCTGACACCGGAAACATTTTGTCATTCATGACACCTGTAATCATCTTCGTTAACGGCTACTGTATCGAAAACTGTAATAATTGCGGAAGTGTTTGTCCCACGGGAAGTATAGCAAATTTCAGTATCAGTAAGAAGAAAAACATAATTATTGGCAAAGCTGAGATGAGGTTAGATGAGTGTCTTTTGCTGAATAATGCAGAATGCAACCGGTGCAAGGTGTCGTGTGGTTATAATGCGATTGAGTACAAATATTCGGAGGAATTGATGGCAACAACACCTGTTGTGAAAATGGAACAATGCACTGGTTGCGGTGCATGT
>CAZEKN010000404.1:0-2556 GCA_964512755.1 uncultured Desulfatibacillum sp.
TTTTTTTTGGTAGGCACGCGGGGATTTGAACCCCGGACCCCTACCGTGTCAGGGTAGTGCTCTCCCCCTGAGCTACGTGCCTGTATGTGATTTTTTAGTTACCATCGGCTCTGAGAGCTGTCAAGACCCGCTTCACTCGGGTTCGTTTTTGGGCTGGTTTCCGTAGCCGGTCTGCAGCGTGTGGAGACCGATGTAGGTGTAGTGCAGCCCGGACAGCACCGTCATTCCGGCCGTGATCCAGCATAAAACGCGCCAGAGGGTCGCCACGCCCTGAAAGCGCACTTCCAGCAGCGTGACCGCCACGGTTAAAATCTGAACGACCGTTGTCCATTTGCTGATCATACTGGGCCGGATGGCGAAATTAATCCCGCAGAACGTCAGAACCGCGATGCCGGTTACGATCAGGACATCCCGGCTGATCACGACCACCGCCAACCATCCCGGAATATCCTTGAGGATCCCCAGACTGAGGTAAGCCGCCGTCAGAAGGAGCTTGTCGGCGATGGGATCGAGGATAGCGCCGAGCTCGCTGCGCTGGTTGAACATGCGGGCGATCAGGCCGTCCAGGCCGTCGCTGACTCCCGCGAATACGAAGAGCAGCAGGGCGTAGCCGTGCAGATCGCGGATCAGGAAGATGACGAACAAAGGCGTGATCAGGATCCGCAGGACCGTCAGGATGTTCGGGATATTGATGGTGAGCTTCGGCCGGCGGGGTCGGTTCGGTGGTTGCAGGGCGTGCATGGCCAATCCGCAATGAATCCTTCCGTCACTTGGGAGCCAGCGCCACGCGCAGGGTTCCTTCTCCGACCGCAGCGACCGTAAGTTCGAACGAATCAAACGTCTGCTGCACCAGGGCGGCAGCCAGGTCCTGAGCCGTGCCGCGGTAGGTGACCAGCAGCGTCGTCTCGTTCGGTTTCATGTCCCTGATCTGAATCCCCTCGACGCCCGAAATGCCGCCGAGCCCCCTGCGGAACTTGACGAAGTTGGCCAGGTTGCCGCTGCCCTCCACGGTGAGCGCCACCGGATGCGATGCCGTGGCGGCTTTTCCTCCGACAAGGCCTGCGCCGGCCAGGTAGTCGCCGATCTGCTTCACGGCGACGGTCGCCTGGACCACCACGCGATGCTGCTTGGAAACCACCGCCTCCGAAAGCACCTTGAAATCCTGAATGTAAGCGTCGGGCCGATTGAGCAGCTGCTCGTTCAGCTTCTTGAAGTTTTCCGAAAACACTTCCGGCGACAGAATGTCCATGGCGGCGAGGGAGACCGCATTCATCAGGCTGCTGGCGATGGCGGCATCGCGCGCCGCCGTGACGTTGCTGCCCTGAACCGCTGCCGAACCGATGACGACCAGCGTGCGGGTGTCCTCGGCCTTTTGGGCGTAAGCGCCGCTGTCCGGCATCCAGATCCAGGCGCCGGTCAGCAGAACCAGCAGCTTTGCGACGGTGGAAAACGCTTGCTTCATGGGGCGACCTCGTCAAATAAGCAGCAGCCTGCCTGATCCGCCGATCCCATCTTCAGACGCGGCGATGCAGGGCATAGTCGGCGATATCGGACAGCGTCTCCAGAGCCGCCGACGGCGGGAATGCGGACAGCTCTTTCTTGGCGGCGCCGATGAATTTTTCGGCGGCCTGCTCCGCATATCGAATAGCGCCGCAGGATCCCAGCAGGTCCACCAGCCGGCGGAAGTCTTCGGTGGAAAACTCTGGGTTCCGGATAACGCTCACGAGCCACTCCCGCTCGGCGGGCGGTACCTGCCTCAGCGCCTGGATCACCGGCAGGGTCAGCTTCCCCTCGCGTAGATCCGCTCCGACCTGCTTGCCCAACTGGGGTGTTTCCAGCGTGTAGTCGAAAAGGTCATCGGCGATCTGAAAGGCCATGCCCAGGTTGAACCCGAATCGCGCCAGGGCCGATTCTTTTTCGGGGGAGGTCTCGGCGAGAACCGCGCTCACCCGACAGGCCGCCTCGAACAAAACGGCCGTTTTCCGGCGGATGACGTCCAGGTACTCATTTTCGGCCAGCCCGATATCGCCCTTGCGCAGGAGCTGGTGAACCTCTCCCTGGGACATCTGCTCGGTCAGCTCGGCCAGGATCTGGACGATCCGGACGCTGCCGGTGGCTGCCGAAACGGACAGCGCACGGGCCAGCAGAAAGTCTCCCACCAGCACCGCAATCGGGTTGCCCCATTGGATGTAGGCCGCGGGTTTTCCCCGCCGCAGGGTGGCGCCGTCCACCAGGTCGTCATGCAGCAGGGTGGCCGCGTGCAGGTATTCCAGAGCGGTCGAGAAGGTTTTGTCGTAGCCGCCCGTGTAGTTGCAGACCCGTGCGGACAGTACCATCAGCAACGGCCGCAGCCGTTTGCCGCCGCTGAAGAGGATGTGGCCGGCTACATCGCGGACAAGATCGAGATGGGGGTTGAGGTTGTCCTCAAGGGCGGTTTCAATCGCTTCCAGATCCATCTGCACCGCTGCCAGGATTTTCCGCTTGAGATCGGTCACGCAACGTCCCCCATCAGGTCGTACTCCATCGCATCGTTGATCCGTGCCTGCGCAAAACACC
>CAZEKN010000405.1:0-2552 GCA_964512755.1 uncultured Desulfatibacillum sp.
ACAGGTCGGAGACGCAGTCCTCCTTCGATACGATGCCGAACAAACCGCCCATGGGGACTCCTATATGGTTGAATGGTAAGAAGGTTCAATGGTTCAGCGGTTCAAGGGTCCAGGGTCCAGGGTTCGGGGTTCGGGGGTTCACCGATCTGCCACACCGAAACGTTGAATCCATACGACTCACGCACAGATGAATGTATTCTTTAATTCAAAAAAACTACAAGGGAAAGATACAAGGGTTCAGGGAATCAAATACAGGCCAGGATATCTTTTTTCCCTGAACCCCGAACCCTGAACCCTGAAGCCTTCCTTTTACCTTATGTCCGCATGATACTGCTGCAGCGAACGCACCTTGGGGTCGCCCTCGCGGCGTGCGGCGATTCCCTTTGCGGCGGCGATGGCGGCTGCGGTCGTGGTGATGTAGGACACTTTGTGCTTGATGGCCGCGCGGCGGATGTCCGAGCTGTCGGCCGATCCCTTGCGGCCGCTCGGGGTATTGACCAGAAGGTGGATCTGACCGCTCTTGATGGCGTCCACCAGGTTGGGCCGGCCCACCCCGAGCTTGGAGACGGGGACGGCGTCGATGCCTTTTTCCTGGAAAAACTTATGGGTGCCCTCGGTGGCCATGATGCGGAAGCCCAGTTCGCGAAAGCGCCGGGCGGGCTCGATGGCGGCTGTCTTGTCGCGGTCGGCGATGGTGAACAGCACGGTGCCTTCCATGGGCAGCAGGGTCTGCGTGGCCTCCTGGGCCTTGAAGAAAGCGCGGCCGAAGGAGTAGGACAATCCCAGCACCTCGCCGGTCGAACGCATCTCCGGCCCCAGCACGGGGTCGACCTCCGGAAACATGTTGAAGGGAAAGACCGATTCCTTGACGCCGAAGTGGGTGATGCGGCGCTCCTCCAGACCGAGATCGGCGATGCTCCGGCCCAAAATGACCTGGGTCGCCAGGCGCGCCATGGACAGTCCGCAGACTTTAGAGACGATCGGAACGGTGCGCGATGCGCGCGGGTTGGCCTCCAACACATAGACCGTGTTCTCGAAGATGGCGTACTGCATGTTCATCAAGCCGACCACGCCCAGCTCGGTCGCAATCCGGCGGGTGTATTCGCGGATCGTGTCGATGTGCTTGGGAGCCAAGCTGATCGGCGGGATCACGCAGGCCGAGTCCCCGGAGTGGATCCCGGCCAGTTCGATATGCTCCATGACCGCCGGCACGAAGGCGTCGCGGCCGTCCGCGATGGCGTCGGCCTCGGCTTCGATGGCGTTGTCCAGGAACTTGTCGATCAGAATGGGCCGCTCCGGCGAGAGCTCAACGGCGGCGTTCACGTAGCGTTCCAGCATGGCGGGGTCGTGGATCACTTCCATCCCGCGGCCGCCGAGCACGTAGGACGGCCGAACCATGAGCGGATAGCCGATGCGGCCGGCGATTGCCAGTGCTTCGGCGAAGCTGCTGGCCATGCCCGACTCAGGCATGGGAATGCCCAGGCTTTGCATGATTTTGCGGAAGCGATCGCGGTCCTCGGCCAGGTCGATGGTGTCGGGCGTGGTGCCCAAAATGCGTACGCCCGCCTCAGCCAGTTCTCGGGCGATATTGAGAGGGGTCTGGCCGCCGAACTGCACGATGACACCCTCGGGCCTCTCTTTCTCGTAGATGCTCAGCACGTCTTCGACGGTCAGCGGTTCGAAGTAGAGCTTGTCCGAGGTGTCGTAGTCGGTGGAAACCGTCTCCGGATTGCAGTTGACCATGATGGATTCGTAGCCGGCCTCGCGGATGGCCATGGCGGCGTGCACGCAGCAGTAGTCGAACTCGATCCCCTGACCGATGCGGTTGGGGCCGCCGCCCAGCACCATGATCTTTTTGCGGCCGCTGACCGGCACGCGGTCGGCCGCGTTGTAAGTCGAATAATAGTAGGCGGCGTTTTCCACCCCGCTGACCGGCACCGGCTCCCAGGCCTGGGTCAATCCGAGGCGGGTTCGGCGGCTGCGGAGATCGGCCTCCGTTATCCCCAGCAGTTGGGCCAGGTACCGGTCGGAAAAACCGTCCCGCTTGGCACGCTTCAGCAAATCGTCCGGCAGGCCCCGGCCGCGGCAGGTGAGGATCAGCTCCTCGAGGTCCACCAGCTCCTTCATCTGCTGAATGAACCAGGGCTTGATATGGGTCAGCTCGTGGAGCGCCTGGATATCGGCGCCTTTACGCAGGGCTTCGTACATGATGAACTGCCGCTCGCTGGTGGGTACGGACAGGCGGGCCATCAGAGTGTCGAGCGGCAGTTCGTGGAAGTCCATGGCGAACCCCAGCCCGTAGCGGCCGGTCTCCAGGCTGCGAATGGCTTTCTGGAGGGCCTCCTTGTAATTTCTGCCGATGCTCATGACCTCGCCGACCGCCCGCATCTGGGTGCCGAGCCGGTCCTCGATGCCTTTGAACTTCTCGAACGCCCAGCGCGCGAATTTGACGACCACATACTCCCCGGACGGGGTGTACTTATCGAGGGTCCCGTCCCGCCAGTAGGGGATCTCGTCCATGGTCAGGCCGCCGGCGAGCAGGGCCGAGACGC
>CAZEKN010000406.1:0-2533 GCA_964512755.1 uncultured Desulfatibacillum sp.
ATCCCGCGGCGGTCCTGGAGTGGATCGGCGCCCGCGAGTCCTACTGGGAAACGCTTGCCGGATCCGAGCTAGCGGAGCTGGACATCGACGGCTCGCCGCTGGATCCGTTCGACACCGCGGCCGTCAACGCCGCACTGGCGCCCCATCGACTTTACTACGGCGCGGGGTATGCCCAGGGGCTCAAGCCGACTTTTTTTCTGGCGGCGATCGAAAACGAGCAGGATATCGAAGGCTGCCGCGTCTACCGACTGGGCCAGGAACTATGCCGCGACCTGCTGACGCTCCCGGCCCTTTCCCAGAACGGCACCATCCTGCTGCGGCGCCAAACGGCGCGCAGCCTGCTGTGGGACCAGATCGCCTATGCAGCGCCGTCGGCTCAACGATCGCTGGATGCGGCTCTGCGTGCCTGCGGCATCGCCGACCGCCGGCCCTCCGAGCTGCGTCGGCAGTGGGACGATCTGCTTCGCGTGCAGGAGGAGATCCACCTTCACCACGAGCTGGGCGAGGTTCAGGAGAAGGGTTTCCCGAGCGAGTGCTGGCGGGAGATCATCGCCGCCTTTCCGCTCACGCGAATCGAGCTCCTGGCGCGGCATGTCAAAGACCTCCTGGCCGACACCCATCCCAGCGGAGCGCTCCGCCATCTCGTCCGCACACGCAATGCCGCCGGACTGGGGTTTTACATCGCATTTGCGGACCGCCTGACACGGAACCTTTTCCCAGGGCTGGCGCCGGCGGCCGACGACCTCATACGAACCGGGAACTGGGCCGTTTTGGAAGTTGCTGTCGCCGCCGGCCGCGCCGCGGTAGAGCACTATGCCGACACGATCGTTTCTGTTTACGAGGCCGCCCGATCGCGTCAGGATCTCTCCCGGGTGCCGTCCGAGATCGACCGCCGGCTGGGGCGCTATCTGGACGGTGAACCGTAAGTGCTCTCCGGCCCACGGCTCTTCTCTTGACAAGTACTCTTCTATGCTTATCATTCAGCCAACTCCGAACCAGAACCTCATGTAATAATCTGAAATAAATACGAAAAACAAAGAGTTCGGATTTTTGAAAACCCCCGGAATCGTGCGTAGGGCAAACGTCGTTTGCCTCATTTAACCTGCGGCGCAAATGCGCTCAAACCCATTACCAAGGAGGTAAGCACCCATGAAGATCAGACCGATGAACGACAGAATCCTGGTCGTGCGGGTCGAGGAAGAAAAAAAGACCGCCGGAGGGATCATCATCCCCGACACCGCGAAGGAAAAACCGCAGGAGGGCAAAGTGATGGCGGCCGGTCCTGGCAAAATGGGCGAGGACGGCAAACGCATCCCCATGGAGCTTAAGAAAGGCGATCGCGTGTTGTTCTCGAAGTATGCCGGCACGGAGATCAAGATCGACGGGGTCGAGCATATTTTCATGCGTGAAGACGATATTCTCGGAATCTTGGAATAACCACAGGGAGGAGACGTACCATGCCAGCCAAAATGATTTGCTACAGTTCTCAGGCCAGGGAGAAGATGCTCAAAGGTGTGAATGTCCTGGCGGATGCCGTCAAGGTCACCCTCGGACCCAAAGGCCGCAATGTGGTCATCGACAAATCCTTCGGATCGCCCACCGTGACCAAGGACGGCGTGACCGTGGCCAAGGAAATCACGGTCGAGGACAAGTTCGAAAACATGGGCGCCCAGATGGTCCGCGAGGTCGCCAGCAAGACCAGCGACGTCGCCGGAGACGGAACGACCACCGCGACCGTTCTCGCCCAGGCGATTTACGCGGAAGGGCAGAAGCTCGTGGCGGCCGGTAACAACCCCATGGCGATCAAGCGCGGCCTCGAAAAGGGCGCTGCGGCGCTCGTCGCCGAGCTTAGAAAAATGTCCAAGGCCATCAAGGGCAAGAACGAAATCGTGCAGGTCGGCAGCATATCCGCCAACAACGACGAAATGGTCGGCAAGCTGATCTCCGAAGCCATGGACAAGGTCGGCAAAGAGGGCGTGATCACGGTCGAAGAGGCCAAGAGTATGGAAACCACCCTTGACGTGGTGGAAGGCATGCAGTTTGACCGTGGCTACGTATCTCCGTATTTCGTCACCGACCCGGAGAAAATGGAAGCCCACCTGGATGACCCCTATATTCTGGTTTTCGAAAAGAAGATCAGCGCCATGAAGGACATGGTGCCGATCCTGGAATCGGTGGCCCAGAGCGGAAGACCGCTGCTGATCATCGCCGAGGATATCGAGGGCGAGGCGTTGGCGACCCTGATCGTGAACAAGCTGCGCGGCACCCTCAAAGCGGCGGCCGTCAAGGCGCCCGGGTTCGGCGACCGTCGCAAGGCCATGCTGGAGGACATCGGCATCCTGACCGGCGGGCAGGTGATCTCCGAAGACCTCGGCCTCAAGCTTGAGAACGTGACGCTGAACGATCTGGGGCGCTGCAAACATGTGCGCATCGACAAGGACAACACCACGCTGATCGACGGCGCCGGCAAGAAGGCCGACATCGAGGGCCGGATCAACCAGATCCGGGCGCAGATCGAGGAGACCACCTCGGA
>CAZEKN010000407.1:0-2517 GCA_964512755.1 uncultured Desulfatibacillum sp.
GCGACCACCGCCCAGATGAAGAACAGGATGAAGAGGTGTTTCATGTAACTGCTGGCGCCGATCAGCGGGTAGACGGCAAGGAAGACTAAAACTGTGCCGACGATCCATGTAGCGGGTGTGAATTTTTTTATCGCATCCATTGTCCTGTCTCCATCACGCCCTGCCGCCCAGAATGCCCTGCGGACGCACCAGCAAAACCACGAGGAAAATGGCGAACCAGATGGGCCAGACCCACATCGCGCCGAAATACAGGGTCGCCAGCGCTTCGACAACGCCCAAAATGATGGCGGCGTAGATCGCGCCGTTGGTGCTGCCCAGTCCGCCAAAGCAGACGATGACAAAGCCTTTCACCATCCACTCCCAGCCGATATGTGGGTTCATGAAATATTTTGTACCGAGCAAAATGCCGCTAAACCCGGTGACGGCAAACGCCAGTCCGAAGGTCAGACCGAAGATACGCTCGATGTCGATGCCGACCACCTTTGCGCCAGGCACCGATTGCGCCACTGCCTGCATGGATTGACCGGTGCGGGTCACTTTAAAGAACAGGTTAAGCAGGATGATCGCCGCCAGGACAATGCCAATGACGATCAGTTCGTGCCAGTTGATCTGCACCATGCCCACTTTAAGATATCCCTCGGCAAAGACAGGTATGGATTTGACGCGCGGGCCAAACAACTGCAAAATGACATTCTCCATCAGAATTCCCATGCCAAGCATGAAAAGCACGGTGGAAATTTCCCAGTTGGCCTTCTTCATAAGCGGTTTCATGGCGAACTGGTAAACAAGCATCCCAAAACCGAACAATACCGCGCAGGAGATGACCATCCCCGCCAACAGCGGCAGCCCGGCGGTTTTGGCTTCCTGCACAAAAAGCCAGGCGGTGTATGCGCCCATCAGCGCGACAACCCCATGCCCGAAATTGAAGACGCGGCTGATGCCATAAATGATGGTCAGTCCCAGCGCCATGGCGGCGTAAAGCGAACCCGAAATCAATCCACTGACGATCGCATTGACAAAACTCTCCATAGGTTCACCTTTGTTTAGAAATACGCCTTTTCGATCTCGGAAACATCGAGGCTGGCGGCGGGACGCTCAAATAAAATCCCGCCCTTTTTGATCATGTAAATGCGGCTGGAAAGTTTCAACGCATCGCGGATTTCCTGTTCCACGATCAGAATGGTAATGCCCTTCTCGCGGTTGATCTTTTCCAGGGATTGGAAAACTGTGCTGCGCATACTGGGCGATAGCCCGATGGATGGTTCGTCCACCAGCAACAGGGATGGTTCGCTCATCAACCCGCGCGCGACAGCCACCATGCGGCTTTCGCCTCCGCTCATGGTGGAACAGCGTTGATTCTTGCGTTCCGCCAGTCTTGGGAAGGTTTCGAAGACAAATTCAAGGTTTTGCTTGAGGGATTTGTGCGCCCGCGTATTGTACGCGCCCAGGTTCAGGTTTTCGAAGACGGTCATATCGCCAAACAGGTGCCTTTCTTCGGGGATGTAGGCGATGCCCATTTCGACGATTTTATGCGATGGAATTTGGGTGATCTCCTGCCCGTTGAAAAGGATGGAGCCGCTGGTCGCCGGGTGCAGCCCACAGATGGTTTTCAACAGGGTGCTTTTGCCGTGACCATTCGGACCGAACAATGCCACAATCTCGCCCTGCTTGACCGTGAGCGAGACCTGCTTCAAGACATGCAGGTCGGCGTAATGGTTGTTGACATTGCGCACTTCAAGCATGGTCGCCTTCCTTGTAATCGCTGCCGAGATACACTTCCACAACACGCTGGTCGGCAGTGACTCCGTTGGAGTCGCCCATATAGAGCAAACTGCCGTTGCTGAGGATGAGCATCCGCTCCGTCAGGTTGATCAGAATATCCAGAAGATGCTCGATGATGACGATGGTGGTATTCCATTCTTTATTGATCGAGCGCAGGACGTCAACGAATTTGTTGATCTCCGGCATGGAAAAGCCGGCCATGGGTTCATCGAGCAGGAGCAGTTTGCAGTTGGTCGCCAGCACGCCGCCCAGCATGACCAGTTTGGTCGAATACAGATCCAGGTTCTTGGCGGGCAGGTCGGCGATGGAGGTCAGATTCAGGAATTCCAGGATATCCTCCACCCGTCGCGTGTGTGACCCGCCAAAGGTCGAGCCGATGCGGATATTGTCGCGCACGCTCAGGCTATGGAAGGTGGCCGGAATCTGGTAGGTGCGCCCAATGCCCAGGTGACAGATTTTGTCCGGGCTGAGACCAGTGATATTGTGTCCCTCGAAGGTTGCCTTGCCGGCCGTGGGCGCATAATTCCCGGTAATGACATTGAACAGGGTGGACTTGCCCGCTCCATTGGGACCGGCAATGCCAAAAATTTCGCCCTGCTCCACTTGAAAACTGACATCGGACAGCGCAGCCAGCTTGCCAAAACTTTTTGATAATCCCTGCGTTTCCAGCATTTTGTGACTCTCCAAAACATGAAAAGGGATAAGGGTGATTGCTCACCTCTTATCCCTTCAAAT
>CAZEKN010000408.1:0-2509 GCA_964512755.1 uncultured Desulfatibacillum sp.
CGCCGCAGGGCATTCCGTCGCGCGTCCAATGCAGCGGAACGGACATCGCCGGCTGGCCGGTGAAGTTGGCCAGCTGCGTGAACGGGGTGCGCGCCATGTTCCGGATGGCGATCCGGTCAATGACGCCGCTGCGCCGCAGCCAGCGGCCGAGCCCCAGGCGATTGACCATTTTCAAGGCGCCGACCTCATAGGGCTTGGGCCTGAGCTCGCCGATCCGTGCCGGCGGCTGGGCCGTGGCCGGTGTCAGATAAAGATCGTAGCTTTCATGAAAGCGACCCATCACGCGTGCAGCCCGGCCCCACAGGCGCCGGGCTGCGGCCATCGCGGCCGCCGGTTCACAGCGGCCGAGCAGACCGAGGGTCCAGGTAGCCGTTTCCACGTCCTGCGGCCGGACGGCCCGGCGCAGCACCCATCCCAGATCCTTGAGATCCGCCGCCACCTCTCCGTACAGCATGGTGAGATAACTTCGGGCAAGGGCCCGACCGTCTAAATCCGGAGCGGCCTCATCAACCTCGTGACCCAGGCGCTGGAGCATCAGGGCCGTTTGCAGAACGGCCTTCTCGCTTTCCGGATGAACGGCGCAGCCGATCGGCGAACGCAGGTTGAAGGCGATTCGCAAGCGAGGCGGGTCGCGCCGGATCTCTTCGACATAGGGCCGCTCGGGCGGGGCGATCACGAATGGAGCGCCGGCGTCCGCGCCGGCGGTGGCATCCAGCATCGCGGCACTGTCCCGCACCGACCTGCTGATGACGTGCTCGACCACGGCCCCCTGCCACAGCTCCCCGAAGTCGGGCCCTGTGGGGGTCCTGCCGCGCGAGGGCTTCAGCCCGAAAAGCCCGCAATACGCGGCCGGGATTCGGATCGATCCGCCGCCGTCCCCGCCGCCGGCAAGCGGCACCATGCCGGCGGCTACGGCCGCCGCCGCGCCGCCGCTGGAACCGCCCGGCGTGCGGCCCGGATCCCAGGGATTGCGGGTCGGGCCGAACAGCTCCGGTTCGGTGTAGGCTACCAGGCCGAACTCCGGCGTGTTGGTTTTGCCCAGGATCACCACGCCGGTGTTTTTGAAACGCCGGACAAGCTCGCTGTCGTGATCCGGAACGAAGCCCCTGAGCGCCCGGCAGCCGAAGGAGAGCGGCGCGCCGGCCATTGCCGCCAGCAGGTCCTTCAGCAGGAAAGGAACTCCATGGAAGGCTCCTGCCGGCGGACCCTGGGCGATCGTTCGGCGGGCCGACTCGAACAGGGGTGTCACCACCGCATTGATCTTCGGATTGATCCGCTCGATGCGGGCCACGGCCGCTTCGCACACCTCGGCCGTGGATATCTGCCGGGTGCGGATCAGCTCGGCCAGGCCGAGGCCGTCGTATTGGTCGTATTCCTTGAATTCGGTCATGGGTTTCCGCGGTCGGCGTTTTGCACGGGTATGTTCAAAGCGATCATATCATTCGTCGTCGGAGCGGGGTATCGGCCGCAGCGCGCCGCCACCAAATTCTCAGGCGATTTTGCCACGGCCCCAAGCTGTAAAAAGGCGGCGAAGATCAGGCTACGGGCGCCATCGATTCGATGAAAGCGTCCAAGCGCGCCTCCACCTGGGCGTCGGCAAACACCCGCGGATCGTTCTGGTCGGCCTCGATGACCACACCGGGTTTGCCGGTCAGCCGCGCGAGTTCCTCCTTCAGGCGGTACATCCCCACGGAATAAGGCTTGCACGAACGGTTGGAATGCATGATGAACCCGGTCAGCCGGAACTCGTCGATCAGCCGGGCGAGGTAGCGGATGCGCTGCTCGAAGCCGTAGTTGATGTAGATGTTGAGATAGGACACCGCCAGCGCCTCCATGGCGTCACGGGTCTGGATGCCGGCGAAATCCGCGAGGCCGCCCCAGCTGTTGGCATAGGTGGCGGCGGCCAGGGCGCAGCGGCGCTCGTCGAAGAATTTCTCGAACCGACGCATCTTGAACCAGATCGGCAGGTTG
The DNA here is from genome assembly GCA_964512755.1 of uncultured Desulfatibacillum sp. Classification (GTDB taxonomy): domain Bacteria; phylum Desulfobacterota; class Desulfobacteria; order Desulfobacterales; family SpSt-501; genus SpSt-501. Next base: position 1,972 of record CAZEKN010000408.1, read on the forward strand.
TCCCAGAGGATACGGTAACGCTCGTCCGGCACCGATCCGATCCGGCGCTCAGCCCGTCCGGACACCTCGTCGTAGAGCAGCTGGTAGTAGTCCACGCAGGCCTGCGTGCCGCGCAGGGTCACGATGGGCGCAATGTGAATGAAGGCGTCCAGCGAGGTAAACGGCACTGGCACGGTCCGGCCCAGGTCGAGGATTTTTCTCCACAGGCCGGTGGCCTGCCGGCTCAGCCGGATCACTTCGATCAGCCGGTCCCGGTCGAACGGCTTCTGCAACATGCTCTCCAGAAACCGCTCCAGCTGCCTGAATTGCGCAACAACATAATCGACCAGCCCCGGCGTCAGTCCATCGTGCAGGAAGGGGGTGTCCACCACAAAGAGCGGCACCTGGTACTTCCGTGCGACTACCTCATACCATTTGATCACGGTCTTGCAGATATTGGTAGAGCATACCAGGAACTGCGGCGCCGGCAGCCCACCGGCCGGGCCGCCGCGCACCAGGTCCTGGCCGAAATCGGTGCGGGCGTAAGCGCAGATGTCCT
>CAZEKN010000409.1:0-2508 GCA_964512755.1 uncultured Desulfatibacillum sp.
TTCCCGTTCGCCCGGGAAATGCCAAGATGAGCGGCCCGCACATGCCGATGCAGTGCCCCGTACCGAGCAGCCCCAGCATGAACATTCCGATCAGATCTGTCTGCTCCATATCTACCTGCCTGCGGCGGAGGAGAGATAAGCCTCCTAATCAACTGCCAGTTCGATACGTTGGGAACATGCCTCTGGCGGTGAGGCGGCTTCCGTGGCAGCAGGGGGTGCTTTTGAAAGCGTGCCCCCAGCATCCTGCGATCGGGTGCAACGCCTTGACGCCGGCGCAGCGCCCATGTTAGACCAACCTTACTTCTCTGGAAGTCTATAAAATCCTCCCGCCTCTTTTGTCAAAGGGAAAACGAAGGGAAAAGAGCCTATCAGTGGGCGAACCGACCCTACCGTGCGAATTTAATGGCCTTCAGCGTTTGAAGCTGTTTTGGGCGCTTTCCCGAACCCCCCACGGCCTTCTGGACATGTGTACGCCGGCTTTTGCTGCGCTGTTGTGGCTCGGGGCTTTCCCGCCGTTAGAAACCATCCTGGTCGGTCTTATCACGACGTTCGCCGGTTACACGGCAGTCTACGCCCTGAATGACATCGTCGACTACCGCGTGGATCAGGAAAAAGTCGCCAGCGGGATCCTGGCGGCCGCCGGATGCGACCTCGACGGCGTCATCGTCCGCCATCCGATGGCGCAGGGCCTGCTGAGTTTCTACGATGGCGTGTTGTGGGCGGCCGGGTGGGCGGCCGTCGCCCTTGCGGGAGCCTTCCTTCTAAATCCGGTGTGCGTGGGTATTTTCCTGGGAGGCTGTGCGCTGGAAGCGATCTATTGCCGGCTGTGGCGTGTGAGCCCGTTCCGCACGCTCGTGAGCGGAGCGGTTAAGACCTCCGGGGCCATGGCGGCCGTATTCGCCGTGGACCCGCATCCGTCGGCGGTATTCCTGATCGCCCTTTTTTTTACACTCTTTTTTTGGGAGCTCGGCGGACAGAACATCCCCAACGACCTATCCGACCTTGAGGAAGACCGCCGCCTGCAGGCTCGGACCCTTCCGGTGCATTGCGGGATCGGGCGGGCGGTGAGCATCGCCGCGGCGGCCCTGGCGGGGACGTTGGTGCTTAATGTCATAACCTTTCAACTCAGCCGGCTGCCGCACGCCTCCTTTTTCGCCGCGCTGGCCCTTGCCGCTTCATGCTATCTGTTGGTAAGACCCGGCCTGCGCCTATTTCAAACGAGGGACCGCTCGTCCGCCATGCAGTTGTTCAACCGGGCCAGCTATTATCCGGCGGCCATGCTGGCGGTGGTATTGGTGAGCCTTTTGATCTGAGAAAGGCTTGTACGAATCGTTCACATCCAGGGAGAGGAACCGCAATGAAGGAATTCACGCCGGAAGAACTGACTTCGTATAACGGCGAAAACGGAAAACCGGTCTATGTAGCCCATGCGGGCAAAGTCTATGACGTCAGCGCGAGCAAGATGTGGAAAACCGGCACCCACATGAAGCGCCACCGGTCCGGCCAGGATCTCACCACCGATATCCAGGGCGCCCCGCATCAACCCGACGTTCTGGAACGCTATCCGCAAGTGGGCGTACTGAAAACGGTGGAAGACGCCGCCGACCTGCGAATTCCGGGGCCGCTGGCGGCGCTGCTGAAGCATTTTCCGTTTTTGCGCCGGCACCCCCATCCCATGACGGTGCACTTCCCCATCGTGTTTATGTTCTCCAGCACCGCCTTCAGCCTGCTTTATCTGATCACCGGCGATAAATCCTTCGACGCCACGGCGTTTCACTGCCTGGGTGCGGGGATCTTTTTCAACCTGGTCGGAATCTCCACGGGCTTCTACACCTGGTGGCTCAATTACATGGCCAAGCCCTTGAATGCGGTCAAAATCAAGATCCCGCTCACCCTCGCCATGCTCGCCACCACCATCGTCCTTTTTGTCTGGCGAATGAGCGTCCCCGACATCTTGGACTCGCTCAGCGGTTTAGGATTGCTGTACATCCTGCTGGTGCTGTCGCTGTCCGTCATGGTGACGATCATCGGCTGGAACGGCGCGTCGATGACCTTCCCGGTGGAAAAAGAATAACCGTCGCGGCCTAATCAGGGATAAATTGCGAGTAGCTGAGATTCCAGGAATGGGGAAAGCTACGTAGAGGCTGCCGATTAGCTTATCATATCCTATCCTTACTTCCGTCGATCCATTCGTGTCAAACCCCGACTGAGGGGGATAACACACCGCCAGCCCTATCTTCCATCCGTTTTCGGATATTCGATATTTTGCCTACGGTCAAACCCGGTTGATCGATTTTTTAATAAAAAAATAAACACGCGCTGGAAGATGTGCTGGCGCTGCTTGAAATTTTTTCTTGACTTTTGTCATATGGTATGAAAATTTACTAAATAAATTAAATTCATATGTTATTTAATGTTAACATATTAATTTTAGTTCAATTGTTGTAAGATAGCCCTAACTAACAACACAACAAAATAGGAGGAACGAACATGCGCGGCGTGAACCTG
>CAZEKN010000410.1:0-2507 GCA_964512755.1 uncultured Desulfatibacillum sp.
GGACCATCTCGGCTTCGGCGATTTTGTCTTCCGCCGTCCGGACGGTGCCGTAATCGCGCGGGCGGCGAACATGCGCGCCCTGGAAAATAGGATGGCCGAGATCCCGGAGGACTGCTTCGTCCATCACTGCAACCGCAACGATTTTTCCCGCTGGCTTTTCGCCCGCACCGAAATCACCCTCGCGAGCAAGGTGCGGCCGCTGCGGGAGGCGGATTTCCAGAGCGTCGCCAGTCATCGCGACTACCTGATTTCCATCATTCGGACTCGGCGCAGCCGGCGCCAGAAAGGCATCGTCGTTAATTTCGAGGCCGGCGATTTCGACCTGGACGCCGAGTTCTTCAAGACCGGCCGGGGCAGCCTCGGCGGCAAGGCCCGGGGGCTGGCCTTCATGGCGAACCTGCTGCAGCGGGTCAGCGCCATCCACGACGCGTATCCCGGCATCACGATCGGCATCCCTCAGTCGCTCGTCGTTACCACCGAAGGGTTCGACGCCTTCGTCGCGGAAAACGACCTCAAACGCTTCGCCACCGGCGATACCCCGGACGAGGTGGTGGCCGAGGCTTTCCGCAACGCAGCGTTCCCCCAGCCGATCGCCGACGATCTGCGCGCCTATATGGCCCGCGTGAAGTATCCGCTGGCGGTGCGCTCGTCGAGCCTGCTCGAGGACGCCAAGTTCCGCGCCTACGCCGGGCTTTACCGCACCTATATGCTGCCCAACGATCATCCCAGCCTGGACGTGCGCCTGAAGCAGCTGATCGCGGCCATCAAGCTGGTCTATGCCTCCACCTATTTTCAAAGCCCCAAGGCCTTCTCGCGGCGGGTCGGCCACCGCACCGAAGAAGAAAAGATGGCCGTCATCGTCCAGCGGCTCGTGGGTGAAACCTGCGGCCGGAACTTCTATCCGGCGATCTCGGGAGCAGCCCAATCCTACAACTACTATCCCTTCGGCCCGATGAAACCCGAGGAAGGCATCGCCACCATCGCGCTCGGCCTGGGCAAGACCGTCATGGAAGGCGAAAAGGCCTTGCGGTTCTGCCCCCGGCATCCGCAGGTTCTGCCGCAGCGTTCGACCGTCGCAGACATCCTTGACAATTCCCAGCGGTTCTTTTACAGCCTACGGCTCGGAGGCCCTTATCCGGCTGCACTCGGGATCAACGAGGATGCCAATCTCGAAAAGCGTGAGCTGGACGATGCCGCCGGTGATCCGCCGGTGCGCGCGTTTTCGGGCTATTTCCTGCCCGGCGAGAACCGTATCCGCGAAAGCTACGATCCCAACGGTCACCCCGTGCTGACCTTTTCTCCGGTGCTGAAGTACGACCTTTTCCCGCTGGCGCCCATGCTGGCCGACGTGCTCGCGCTGGGGCAGGAGGGCATCGGCAGCCCGGTCGAAATCGAGTTCTCGGTGAACCTTAAGCAATGCAGCGGCGGCCGGCCGGAGTTCGTTCTGCTCCAGCTGCGCCCCATGACGGCCCGGGCCGAGCTCGTGCAGGTGGCCATCCGTGAGGAGGATGTCCGCCGGGCTTTCTGTGTGTCCTCTCAGGCGCTTGGGAACGGCGAGAAAATGGAAATCGCCGACCTCGTCTTCGTCAAGCCGGACGCCTTCGATGTTCGCCGAACCCCGGAAATCGCCCACGAGATCGGGCAGCTCAACGCCGCCCTGATGCGCGCGCAGCGCAAGTACCTGCTGATCGGCCCCGGCCGATGGGGTTCGGCCGACCGCTGGCTGGGGATCCCGGTGAGCTGGGCGGAAATCTGCGGTGTGGGCGCCATGGTGGAGACCACCGCCGCGGAGCTTCGCGCCGACCCCTCCCAGGGGTCGCATTTCTTTCACAACATCACCACACTGGACATCACCTACTGCACGGTGGACCCCGAAAAGGGCGACCGGCTGGACTGGGCCTGGATCGCATCCCAGCCGCGGGAAGCGGAAACGCGTCACGTGGCGCATGTCCGGTTGCCGCGGCCGTTTGTGATCAAGGCGGACGGGCGCAGTTCGAGATGCGTTATGTTCATACGATAGGCAGGGATCGACTTTGTCGTTTTGTGCCATTGCGGAGCGATGCTGGATACTGGATACGGGATGGGGGATACTCGATACTGGATTCTGGATACTCGATGCGGGATAAAAAGGTGGGAGCGGCTTTCCAGCCGCGATGATCGAGGCTGAAAGCCTCTCCCACAAAAAGCGCTCTCGCAAAATCCATCCTTGGATTCCTTGATAAGGTCGAGGGGGCTTTTGAAATCGAAAATCGCAGATTTTCATCCTGTATCAAGCATCCCGTATCGCGCGAAGCGCCTATCGAGTATCCAGTATCTTTATTTAAAGGCGAAAACATTTGAGACACACTGACGTTTCTAACTGGCTCACCGCCGTGGTAGCCGACGCCGACGGCCGCATTTTTGACCTTCCCGGGTATGCCGCCGTGGGCATGGCGGGGGAGGATCTGGCGCCGCTGAGCAAGGAGCAGACCATCGGCATGCCCTACGGCAGCGAGCTGATGTACCTT
>CAZEKN010000411.1:0-2507 GCA_964512755.1 uncultured Desulfatibacillum sp.
GTATGGGGCTGTACATGTTTTTCTCTACACTGTTCTTGGCGGCAATTGGTTTATTGATCGCTACTAAATTTTCGGGATGGCAGATTCTACATGCAGTTGGTATATCGTTGGTTGGATTTGTGGCAGGCTTCACCTTGATGACGAAGCGCTTGCTGGCGCGTGATGACCCCCGCCCCGTCCCTGAGCTGACTCGACAGAAGGGCGACCCTGGCCTCGGTCATACCGCAGTCGTTTACTTCACGCACGGCGAGCCTGAAACATACGATCCGATCGGCTGGATCAACCAGTTCAACGAATTCGACAAGCAGAAGATTTCATTCGTGCCTTTGCCGGCCCGTCCCTTTTTTATTCACAGTCTGCGCAAGAGTTACCTGAGAGTGGGTCGCAGTGAACATCGCCGCACACATATTCGAATGATCAAGGCGCTTGAGCGCGAGTTCCGGGAAGCTGGCGACTTCTCCACCCATTTTTATCTTAGCTTTCTTGATGACAATCCCCGCCCCGATGCGGCTTTGATCCAGGCTTTGAATGATGGCGCCAGCCGGGTTGTTGTGGCTGAGATATTTGTCTCCGATTCCAATCATACGCTCGAGGGCAAACACCTGATCGAGGAAGTAGGCGTGAAGGAAATTGGCGTTCCGGTCATATACACCGGCCCCATGTACAACTCGGAAACAATGCACAGTCTGTTTGTAGAGCGTGTAAAAGCCCACATGACCGGCACGGATAAATCCAAAGTGGGAATTCTGCTGGTTGGTCACGGTCAACCCGATGAGTGGGACCGTGAGTTTGCCACTGAGACCGAGCACGAACTTCTCTTCCGCAACAAAATCCTCGACCGTTTTGAGCAGGCAGGCTTCCAGCGCAAGAATCTAAGCCTGGCATGGATGGAATTCAAAGAACCCAAGCCTGCGCCTAAGATTGAAGAGTTTATACTGAACGGTGTGGAAGAGATTTATTATTTCTCTGCCGCCATCAGTGCCGACGCCCTGCACAGCCAGTACGATGTGCCGCTCCTAATCTCAAAGGCGCGCAACCCGCGCAATCTTCCAATTGTCAACCTGGGCGCATGGAACGATGACCCGATTGCCATTCAAGCCATTAAGGAAAAAGTGCAAGCTACCATGGCAAAACTGGAATGATCAAAATTTTTCCACCACCGGGTTTCCCTGCATGTGAGAACCAATTTAATTATTGTTATGAGAAATAAAGCATAATGCCGATTATTTCGTTTTAGCAGAGGAGAGAGCTATGAACATTGGTGTTGCGATTCTAAGCGCTTTAGTGAGTTACCTGCTGGGGGCGATCTCTTTTACGAGGATTGTTACACATATCCTCGCCCCTAATCTTGACCTTGAAAACGTAAAACTTCCCAACGCCGATGGCAGTGAAGGCGACACTTTGCTCACAGTTGGCGCAACCACAGCCTCGATTAAACTTGGTTCTCGCGTAGGTTGTACCATTGGGCTTCTCGACATCCTCAAGGCTTTTATCCCAACATTGGTTTTCAAGCTCTTATACCCCGATCAATACTATTTTTTAATCGCCAGCGTGTTTGCCGTAATTGGGCACAACTGGCCGGTTTACTATCGCTTTAAAGGCGGAGGTGGAATGTCCCCTGCTTTGGGCGGCTTTCTCGCGGTGGATTGGATGGGCACCCTGGTAGCCAACCTGCTCGGCATGTTCCTTGGCTTTGCTATAATCCGCGACCTGTTTTTTGCCTATGTAGGGTGGACCTTGCTTATGATACCCTGGTTGTGGATCCGCACAAAGGATCCTGTCTTTGGACTCTATGCGCTTTGTGTGAACCTGGCGTTCTTTTTGGCCTTGGTGCCTGAAATAAAAAGATATCTCGAAGCGCGCAAGCACGGCGAGAATGACATGCAACAAGGTATGGAGGTCACTCCCATGGGACGCGGCATGTTGAAAATGGCGCGCAAGCTTGGCTTTTTCAAAGAGAAGAAAGGTTAGCCTGGCAATGGGTTTACTAATCAGCCTCCAAGCTCGCAGGCTTCCTGAATCCGTTGGCAATAAGGCCTTGAACCTGCGACGGCTTTACAATTATGGCATACGGATTCCACCTGCATTTATTTGCGATTGGAACGCCTATCATCGCTATCTTGATAACGATGTTTCCCTTGTGGATGAATTACGCCTCGAATTAAGCCGGAAGCTGGATCCCGATAAATATTACGCGGTGCGCTCGTCGGGAAATATCGAAGACAGTCTTGACCGTTCGTTTGCGGGACAGTTTAAGTCCGTGCTCAACGCGCGCGGTATAGATGCCATTTTGCAGGCCATTTGGTCCGTTTGGTCGTCGACGCAATCCCCTGCTGTCATTACATATCTCGAGCGGCATAATATTGCGGCGCGTCAACTTTCCATGGCGGTCATCATTCAAGAGATGGTGCAGTCACAGGCATCCGGTGTCGTGCTCAGCAGAAACCCTGTCACCGGCGCGGATGAAGTGGTGGTGGAGGCAGTTCGGGGGTTGGGTGATGCGTTGG